>CALDEN010000353.1 GCA_937942405.1 uncultured Saprospiraceae bacterium | reverse complement strand
GAGACGATCATAGGCACTTGCATTACTGTGGCAGCATTCATCGATTCCCAAAACACCCCTTCGCTCGTACTGGCGTCCCCGATGGTTACAAAGCTGATCTCGTTTCCTTTTCTAGAAAAATCGCTTTTATTACTCCCTATTCCTTCTATTGTTCGGAATTTTTTTGAGGCTAAGGCCAATCCTAATCCTCGTGCCATCTGACCTGCAGTACAAGATATATCTGATGAAACATTGTATCGCTTAGTCTGATCTAACCACTCTCCTTTATTATCTATCAGTGGCGTTGCAAAGTGAGAATTCATCTGACGCCCGCCAGAGAATGGATCATTCTTAACATCTGCATATAATTGAGATAAAAACTGTTCTACACTACATAAGCCCATAGCCATCATGAAGGTCTGATCTCTATAATATCCAGATCTCCAGTCACCTTTTTTAAAGGCCTTGGCCATTGCTATTTGAGGCAATTCCTTCCCATCGCCATTAATGGCAAATTTCGCTTTTCCTGACAAGACTTCTCTTCTGGCGAGAAAACTGGTCTCTCTACTTACGACACATACCCAAAAATCGTGTAAAACTTCTGCATGAAATTTAGCTTCTTGCGTTCTTCCTTTTTTCTTAAAAGGTTTGAGAAAAGAGTAATCTATCATTCAAATCAAGTGGTTAGTAACTCCTATAATATAATAGCGAATTATTGCAAAAGTAAAAATTTAACAGCTCTTGGATATTACATTTTAGTGTTTAGTCCGTCTCAATATTGTCGGATTTAATAAAACAGTGCATTAATGCCTATACTATTAACAAGACATTAGCATATTTCTTGCACTATGCAGGTATATTTATTTTAACTTTGAATTATAAAATATAATCACATGAAGAAATTTTTGATGTTAAGTGTTTTTTCTCTTTTACTAGGGGCTAACATTTATGCTCAAGAAGGAGAAGTTTCTCCTGGGGAAGGTCCAGTAATGGATATGGAAACTTTGGATCTGGACTATGGTACTATAGAGCAGCACTCTGATCCTTTAAGAACGATAAACTTTACTAATACTGGTACAGAGCCATTAGTAATAAAAAACGCTAGAGGTAGCTGTGGATGTACAGTTCCTATCTATCCTAAAGAACCTATTATGCCAGGTGAGGCTGATGTAATAGAAATCAGATATGATACTAAAAGACTAGGCCCATTTTCTAAAACAGTGAAAATCACTACTAACGGTAGCGATGAGCCTTTAATAATAAAAGTACATGGAAAAGTGTTAAAAGCTGAAGACCAAGACGGTGTTCCAGCTGCTCAGCCAGGAATTTTAGGAAGTCCTAAGTAGGACCTAAAACAAAATTTACAAGAGGATGTTTCTTTATTGAGATATCCTCTTTTTTTTTACAATTTTCTACATAATGATTGCCATACTCTCGCCTGCCAAAACCTTAAATCTAGAGCCTAACCCCTTAAAAGAGTACACACTCCCCGATTTTAAAGATCGTAGTCTAGAGCTCATCAAAGTATTAAAGAAAAAAAATGTCTCTGAGCTCAAAGAACTGATGCATATCAGCGAAAAACTCAGTATGCTCAATGTCGATAGATATCAAAACTTTCAAAAGGAATTCGATCTAGAAACTTCTAAACAAGCCATATTAACCTTTAAAGGTGATGTATATCTAGGCTTAGAAGCCAATGACTTCAGCAAAAAAGAACTAAAAATTGCTCAAAAATCAATACGAATCTTAAGTGGGCTATATGGCATACTGAAACCACTCGATCTTATGCAAGCCTATAGATTAGAGATGGGCACTAAACTAACTACCCAAAAGGGTAAAAATTTATATGAATTTTGGGGAGAAGACCTTACCGAAAATCTAAAAAGAGAGCTTCATTCCTTTAAAAAACCAGTTCTAATAAATCTTGCATCGAAAGAATATGCCAAGGCCTTGCAATTTGATCAATTAGAATCTAGGGTAATCGATATCGATTTTAGAGAATACAAAGGTGATAAGCTGAGATTTGTGTCCTTCAGTGCCAAAAAGGCACGAGGCCTGATGGCTAGATATATCGTCAAGAACAATGTTTCTAAACCCAATGAGCTGAAAGGATTCGACCTAGAGGACTACTCATATTCAGAGGAAATGAGTGAAGAAAGCAAATGGATGTTTGTACGTTAGTATCAAATAAATAATTAATGTGTTTTTTACCCAAACACAATTGTAGTAACATGATGTGATGCTATATATTTGTTGCTCCTTCTAACGGAGGTAGAAAACTATATATCCCTAAACATTAAATAAATGAGGTCATCTCAAAACCGAATGTTTCTGAAAAATACTCCTTAGGATTATGATATATAGTTTTCTTTTTTCTTTTCGATTTTACTTAGCGATTATTATCTGTACGCTCTGTTTAAGCTCATGCAAGTCTACTTTAAATAATGCGACAAATAGCAAAACAAACTCCGTACCTGCCTATGTCTTTCTTTCAAAAAAAGATGGAGAGCTCAAAATAACTAAAGACGAAAAAGAAGGATTCTTTGAAAAAATCGAGGCATTAGATATGCGTCTTCAGATGGGGATGGAAAACAGTTCAGACTCTTCGCTTGTCAAAGATCAATATTTAACTCACTTAGAGAACAGCGTTCTAGATTTTAATCCTGAAGAAAAAATCGTGCTATCTGCCACATTGGATTCTTGTATGAACATGATTTATACTCGCTTTCCACACCTCGAGCTGCCTTCCATAGAACTTATCAAGACAGACGCCAACCATTACGGACCATCCGTCT
>CALDEN010000352.1 GCA_937942405.1 uncultured Saprospiraceae bacterium | reverse complement strand
ATTGTGGAGCAAGAGTTTGATTACGATAAGTTAAACTTTACAGAAGAGGGAGTAGAGTATGATGTATTGAAGGCTGAAAATATTTTTTTTGCTGAAGGCCATAAGGTAAAGAGCAATCCATATTTCTCACATTTGGCCCATGAACCGTCTAAAGGAGAAGCATTAATTATTAAAATAGAAAATTGTGATGCTGACAAAATCCTCAAGCAAAAGCTATTTATTGTGCCTTTCGGCGAAGGCATTTTCTGGGTAGGTGCTGGATATGAGTGGGAGTTTGATGATGAAAAACCCACAGAGTCAGAGAAAGAAAGGATAATTAAAATTCTAAATGCCAATCTAAAAGCCCCATATGAAGTCCTAGATCATATAGCCGCAGTAAGACCTACGGTTATGGATAGGCGACCATATATAGGTCCTCATTATGAGCATGAGCGTATGTATATATTTAATGGATTCGGAACCAAGGGAGCATCTTTAGTCCCATACTGGGCAGAGCATTTAATGAGGCATATATGTTTTAAGGAGCCACTAGCTAAAGAAGTAAGTCCAGAAAGAACCTAAGGTTGTTATAGAACTATTTCAAATCCTATCGATAAGGTGGAATAATTGAAATGAGCTTCAAAATCGCTAATATCGTCTTTAGCATAAATAGGGACGCCCTGTGTTACTCCATCTACTAAACTTACCGTCGTCTGATTTACCTCTCCAACGATATAGCTCAACCTACCAAAATTTACGATAAAATTAAATCGTTTATTTAGATGGAAGCAGAGTTGTGTACTTAACCCAAATCGGTTAAAATTAAAACGTTGGTCATATCGAGTAATCGTGGAGTTTGTAGAAGTAACATAGCCGGTAGAATAAATAGAATTTAGCTTGTTTATAGATGCAAATGGTTGAAATGAAAAACTCACAGTTTTAGAAAAAGGTATCATATATCTAGCGATGATCCCGGTTGTATGCATGTCCAAAACCCGATCATAATTATAGCTAAATGGGGAAGCAGGAGTGCCATAATCAATGGTGTAAAGACTTTCCGTATTTATTGTTCTATATTCCATTCCTAACATAAGATGCTTTCCTATCATAATCCCCATATAGAAATTAAGATCACGATTGTCTTGGACGCCCTGATATTGTAATGAGTTAATACTTGAGAAATCTGAACTTAGGTTATTAGAAATAAAGTCATTAAGAGTAGATTGGTCACTCGAGTTCATTTGTATTTTGCCACCTAATATTAAATCTATTTTTTTAAGAAAACATGTTTTGGCTTCCTCTATTTCTCCGTCTTGAGCAGAAAGAAATCCACTACATAAGAGGAAGTATAAGAGTAATATAGTTGTCAGATGTTTCATAAATATTTTTGATAACATACAAATTAGTCAAAAAACGAATGCCGAAAAGTTAAGATTACTATATTTTAACTGCTACAAAGAGAGTCGATGTAAAAAACTCCTGCTACTTTCGGGCTATGGAATATCACCACATTCTTAAAGAACATCATGATCGTATAAAGCCATTTATACATAATACACCTGTATTGCGTTCTAGCTTATTGGATTCTTTGGCTGGAGCCAAAATTCACTTTAAGTGTGAGAATTTCCAAAAAATGGGTGCTTTTAAGATCAGAGGTGCCGTTAATGCGGTATTGGCCCTATCGGAGGATCAAAGAGCCAAAGGAATCGTCACACATAGTTCTGGAAATATGGCTCAAGCGGTATCACTTGCTGCTCGTATTCTAGGTATCAAAGCGTATATCGTTATGCCTGAAAATGCTCCACAAGTAAAAAAAGATGCCGTTGCTGATTACGGAGGAGAGATACACATTTCTGGAAACCATATAAAGGATAGAGAATTGATGGCTGAGACGTTGATAGAAAAGCATGGCTGCAGTTTTATACATCCGAGTAATGATCTCAATGTAATTCTCGGGCAAGGTACAGCAGCCAAAGAGCTTCTAGAAGATTATGGAGACTTGGATTTTATTTTGACACCTGTAGGTGGAGGAGGACTACTCGCTGGGACGGCATTATCTGCACATCATTTTTCTGAAAACTGTAAGGTCATCGCCGGTGAACCCATGACAGTAGATGATGCATACAGATCTTTTCATTCTGGAAAAATAGAGTTCAATGAATCAAGTAATACAATAGCAGATGGACTACGTACTCATTTAGGAGACATAAATTTCCCGATCATCCAAAAGCATGTGCACGATATTATACGAGTAGAAGAAGCGGAAATTGTGCAAGCCATGAGACTCATCTGGGAACGGATGAAGATTATCATAGAGCCTTCATGTGTGGTTCCTTTTGCTGCCGTATTAAAACAAAAAGAAAAATTCAAAAATAAAAACATTGGGATCATACTCAGCGGAGGCAATGTCGATCTAAGTAAACTACCATTTTAATAGCGATAAGAATTCATGAAAACCCAAAAACAAATATTGCAAAAATTAGGCATCGAGAAACTCAATCCGATGCAGAATGAAGCGTATAAAGTGATACAGAATAGTGCAGAGGTCATCCTTTTATCTCCTACAGGATCAGGAAAAACAGTAGCTTTTCTACTTCCATTACTATTTGGCTTAGATGAGACGAAAGACGAGGTGCAACTTATGATCATCGTACCATCTAGAGAACTGGCCATGCAGATCGGGCAAGTCATTCGAGAAATGGGAGCCGGATTTAAAACCAATGTATTTTATGGGGGTAGAGCATTGACAAAAGATTTTGATGAGCTTAAGCATGTACCGACTATAGTAGTAGGAACACCTGGGCGTATTGCAGATCACCTAAGGCGAGAAAGTTTTGAGACGACTCATGTAAAAGCTCTGGTACTGGATGAGTATGATAAGTCGCTAGAGGTAGGATTCGATAAAGAGATGAGTGAGATCCTCGATTTATTACCCAATTTGCAAAAGAAGATTTTAACCTCAGCAACTGAAGAAGATCAACTTCCTAAATTTATCGCTCTCGAGCGACCAGTGATTTTAGATTTTCTATCCGAGCACCAGTCTAAGTTGGAGATAAAAGCGATCATCTCTCCGGACAAAGACAAACTGGCAACCTTAGTCAAGGCTCTCCATAATATCGGGAACCATCCGGGTATCATCTTTTGTAATTTTAAAGATTCCATCGAGCGAGTAAGTGATTACCTTACTGAAAACGGAATACCTCATGGTTGTTTTCACGGCGGATTAGAGCAGCAAGACAGAGAACGATCTTTGGTCAAATTTAGAAATGGATCGTATCAGATTCTATTGGCCACAGACTTAGCGGCGAGAGGGCTCGATATACAAGAACTTAAATTCATTATCCATTATCATTTCCCGACACGTAGTCATGAATTTACGCACCGTAACGGACGTACAGCTCGTATGAATGCAGAAGGTACAGCTTATGTGGTGAGATGGATAGGAGAGTCATTTCCGGATTTTATCGGAGATCTAGAGGAGGAACCCCTAGTTAGAGTAATGTCTCGTTTTAAATCACCATGGCAAACGCTTTTTATCTCTGGCGGGAGACGAGACAAAATTTCCAAAGGGGATATCGCGGGCTTTCTATTTAAGAAAGTAGGCTTAAAAAAAGAAGACGTAGGAATTATCGAATTAAAACAAGAGTGCTCATTTGTAGCCATAGCAACTCATAAAATGAGTCAGACTATACAGAAGATGAATAACCAACATCTAAAGAAAAGGAAAGTAAGAGTATACAGTATCTAGCTGTAGCGAAAGATAAGCGTATATATGTGCCTTTATCAAAATTAGAAAATACTCAAGTTGATTGCAGGATTGTTTCAATTCCCGACTAAAAATAACTTGAATAATATGGACAGGCTTTAAAAGCTTAAACCGCATTTAGATCCAAGTCATGCAGCTTCTCAAATAATTTTGAATCTGGGAAGATGGTCTCCGCTTTGTCTAGGGCAGTAGTAAAAAGAGCGTCTTGTCTCAGCTGGTAATGACATAAGATGGTATTGTAATACGTATCTGTTTCATGCCCATTTTTATCTGTAGAATGCTGGTAATAGACCAGAGCTTTCTGGTAATAACCTAGATCGAAAAGTAATCCTGCAAGCTCCTGGGCTAGATTTGTAGATTCGTTTATGTCGAAATAATATTCCCATACCACATCTAAAGTTTGAGAGAGACGATTTCGTTCAGCGTAACTTATTTTTTTGGCTACTTCTTTTATTCTAGGTAGTAATTTTAGAAAGAGACTAGAATCATAATAACTAAGTCTCAATAATGTAAGGATATAGATAAGAGAAAACGCAGACATGTTTTCATAAATCAATTTTTTAATACTATTGATGTCGTCAGGTCCAAAGTCATCGACATACTTAGTATATGCTGCCTTAGTAGAAGTGTAATCAGCACTATCCTTTGTAAACAGCATACAGCCTACCTGAAGATGGAATGTCGCAAATTGAGGGAAGAATGAGAGTCCTCCTTGTTTCTCGCAGTATGCTCCCAGAGCATGATAATTTACCCACAACGAAAAACTTCCATGTTTTACTAGATCAGGGAGCCCCTTTTTATCAATGTCTGCAATGTTTTTAAAACCCTTATCCATGGATAAAAGCATAAGGCCTTTCTGGGACAGAGCCTTTAGATTATCGATGCAGGTCATTCCTTTTTCAGGGAAAAACACATAGCTGTCACTTAGGGAGTGTCGATACTCTTCTAATACCTCATTGATCAGTGGGGCCTTGTAAAAAGTAGTTTGGATGGGTTCTTTTTGATAAGTGACTCTGATGTTTTTTAAATGCAAGTCATCGCTATGAGGGACATCTTTCAGCTCTTTGGCATGCATGGCTATGGAGCATGCACTAATTACTTTGTCACGTATATGGAATACGTCGCTAGGGATAGAGTCAAAAAAGTAATTGCCTATTGCTAGGATCGGTTGAGCTAAATCGCCTTTTGTGATTGTAGTATTGGTATGTCGTAAGTGTAGATCTGTTCCGTCGATTGCATCATAATAGGCATAGTCGAGTAGACCTTTGTCGTAGTATGTTTTTAGTTGAGGATGGTTTTTGAAAAAATCCAAGTTGTCCTCTACGATGTCACTGAGTACGTAGCAATATGGGGGCAGTTTGATATTCGATAAAGACGTCAGTTTTTCTAAATGCTTTAGAATATGAAATGCTAGACGACCATGACCTGCCCCTAATTCAAGTATATAAACTGTCTCGATTGTGTCTCCATTTGCTGCGAGATCTTTTAAAAAGCCCAATATTAATTCGGCATAAGTTCTTCCTACAAAGGAGTTGCTCGTAAGTTGGTGTGGTATTAAGCCCTTACTCCAT
>CALDEN010000351.1 GCA_937942405.1 uncultured Saprospiraceae bacterium | reverse complement strand
CTTGGTATATCCATCATTGAGGTTGTCGAGGGATCTACATTGCTGGTCGATGGATTTTTCATGGGCACCACAACGTGGAGTTTATTCATTCTTTATAGGTGTAAAGGCCAATACGTTTGACTTTATGAAATACAATTATGGACAGAATGCCATAGATGGCTTTCGATGATCTATTTTATCTCTAGTTGAGTTGACTTCCCTTGGCAGCCCAAAAAGGATGTACTTCGATGATCAATCTTCCTGCCTTAACTGCAGGATCCTCTTGAGTCATTTTTAAAGCATCTTCCAGAGTAGGTACAGAATAGATGACCATTCCTTGCATCTCCTGATTATCGGCAAATGGGCCTGCAATATTGATATATCCTGCTTTATGTAACTTTTCCATATGGGCTAAGTGCTCGGTTTGTATACGTTGAGCGACTTCGGGCTTTTGATCTCTTTGAGGTCCTTTTTTAAGTAATGCCATGAAGTATTTCTTCATAACATAAGTGGTATCACCTTCTTTATAGGTGAAGGTTTCATAACCCAAAGAATCCGTTTCTACATTTTGGCTATAGCCAAAACCACATGCTATCAAAAGAAATAGCGATATACAGAAGCATTTTTGCACTATCGATTCTTCGTTTGTTTGTTAAATTCTGCAGATTCTATTCCAGGATCTTCTTTGATGATTTTGAGTATTTCTTCAGGTTTGTGTGTTGCTCTTTTATAACCAGCTACCCAAAGGTCACTTTCTGGAGCCACTCTACGTTTGAGATAAATTCCTATCTCCTGCTTAGCTCTAAACCATCCAGGTAATCCCGTTCCTGGCTTAAATTTGACAATGATTTCGTCATAATTTAGCTCAGCCTTTTCGTCTTTTCCTGTATCGGCTACTTTTGTCCATCCACTGAGCTCCGTAAAACTTTCTAATAGTTCTTGTAATGGCTTTATTTGCTCGGGAAGCGTTTCTTTTCCTGTTACTGTTTTGGGTTCTTCACCTCCATGATATTCAAACGTCGCTCTCGGAAGATCGGGAATCATACTTTTGTATTCGGTATCGAGTGTGGCAAAATCTGCAGTCTCTAGAGCTGCAGTTACTTTGGCCATCTGAGCGGCAGTCATTGTTTTTTGCCATAGACCTTCTTTGTCTGTGAAACTATGGCCATTAAATTCCATAACTGATTTTTCAAAAACGTCAATGGTATAAACCGGGCATCTTCCATAACATGTACCTCTAGAATAAGAGATTAAGAGAGCTCCTTTATCTTCGACTATCCCTGCCTCAGTAATTTTTGTTTTTACTTCTTCTGTTACAGCCTCCTTTGTAGACTTACAAGAAAACATGGACACTAAACCGATCAAAACAACTATATATTTCTTCATCATTATCATTTCTGGATAAACGCTTTCTAGTAGATAGAAAGTCTTAAAATTTTATAAAAATACTATTCTATCTTACTCTTCCTCGGTATCACCGTCAAAAACCTCCGTAATCTTTTCAGCAGCTAGATCGGTTTTTTCTTTGACAAGATCCACCGCACTTTTTATTTCCTCGTTCTCTAATGCCTTATCGATCAGTTCTTTGCCTTTTTCCGTAATGTCACTTGCTAGGGCAGAGGCTTTTGTTTTCATAGATTGCACTGCATCTGACTCTATAAATTCTTCAGCTCCTTGTTTAGATTTTTCAAATACTTCTCCAGCCTTTTGGGCGACTTGTCCAGTGGCCTCTTTGGCTCTATCGATGGCTCCAGTGATGTATTCTTGATCGAGCGTCTCATCGATAAATTCTGTGGACTTGTTGATCGATTCTTTAACCGTCTTTCCAGACTTTCGTAAAAACTTAAAAATCTTCAATAGTGAACTCATATTTGCAGTATTAGAAATAACCGATATAGTTATGAGGTGTAATTTGTAACAATTCTTCTTTGACCTTATCGTCTACCTCTAGGTTATTTATAAAGCTAACAATGGTTTGCTGGGTAATAGTTTCATTTCCACGTGTTAATCCTTTGAGTTTTTCATACGGTTTCTCAACCCCCTCTCTTCTCAGGATGTTTTGGATTGCTTCAGCTACTACTGCCCAGTTTTTGGATAGGTCACCGGATAATTGGTTTTCATTTAGACTTATTTTTCCTAATCCTTTGAGCAAGGATTTGAAAGCAATGGAAGAATGAGCAAAAGGGATACCTATATTTCTCAATACTGTGCTGTCTGTGAGATCTCTTTGCAGTCTGGAAATGGGAAGTTTTTGAGAGAAGTGTCTGTTTAGTGCATTGGCGATTCCTAGATTTCCTTCTGCATTTTCAAAATCGATCGGATTGACTTTGTGAGGCATGGCACTAGAACCGACCTCAGTTGCTATTACTTTTTGAGTAAAGTATTCTTGAGAGATATACGTCCATATATCTCTAGCTAGATCGATCAGTATGGTATTGATCCTAGAGCAGGTATCAAAGATGGCAGCTAGATGATCATAATGGGCGATCTGTGTAGTCTTCTGACTACGTACCAGACCGAGACTGTCGACAAATGTATTTCCGAATGCTATCCAGTCTAGATCAGGATAGCTTATTTTATGAGCATTGAAATTACCCGTAGCTCCTCCAAATTTTGCCTTTATAGGCAGATTTTTAAGCAAAGTCAACTGATCTTCTAATCGTTCGATAAAGACTTCTATTTCTTTACCTACGGAGGTAGGAGACGCAGGTTGCCCATGTGTACGAGCGAGCATCGGGATTCCATTATACTGTTCAGCCATTTCTTTCAGTTTAGAGATGACGCTTTCTAGTTCTGGGTAATACTCATTATCTAGAGCTTCTTTAAGACTTAGAGGTACTGCGGTGTTATTTATATCTTGACTCGTCAGTCCAAAATGGACAAATTCTGAGTACTGTTCTAGATTTAATTTCTTCAATTTATCTTTTACAAAGTACTCGACCGCTTTTACATCATGATTGGTCACACGTTCGGTTTCCTTGATGGTTTCTGCATCACTTAGATTGAAATTAGAGCATATGGTATCTAATTTAACTAGTGCGGTATCTGGTAAATCAATAACAGGAGCCATTGCTTTTAAATACTCCACTTCGATAAATACTCGGTATTTAATCAATGCATATTCGGAGAAATAATCAGCTAAGCTTTTAGTCTTAGCAAAGTACCTTCCATCTATAGGGGATATGGCTGTTAACATTTGTCTACATTTTTGAGAACGCAAATCTAATCAAATAGGAACTTCCATAAAAAACAGATTTGACCATGTATGTAAATGATCGATACCTATTGATTCACGATTATACATATGATCATTTTAATTAATATTTTTATGTCATGAAAAGAACCTATTTTCTTTTGGCAATTTTGTTTTGTTTGGTGCTTGCAGAAGGGCATTCTCAGCATACCGCTGTAAGCTCTAAGGATACTATAGCTGAATCTCAACATACCGTGGTCAGAAGATGGAATGAGATATTACTAGATCATATTCGAGGTGATTTTGCTCGGCCTACGGTTCATGCACGTAATTTATATCACTTATCAGCGGCCATGTACGATGCATGGGCTATCTATGATGATATCGCTACACCTCATTTTATGGGGAAGGAAGTAGATGGACATGATTTTGTTTTAGAAGAATTTTACCAGCCAATAGATATAGAGTCCGCTCGAAAAGAGGCCATTTCTTTTGCCGCTTATCGTTTATTGGATCATCGATTTAAGTTCTCACCTGAAGGTTATCATCTGGTCCTCAGAATGGATAGTTTAATGACAGACCTAGGCTATGATAAGAATAATTTATCTACCGATTATGCCTATGGAAAGCCGGCTAATCTAGGAAATTATATTGCTCATCATATTATCCAATATGGATTAAAGGATGGATCTAATGAGCAGAGTGGTTATACTAATCTCTATTACCAGCCGATAAACAAACCATTGATCATGGTAAAACCGGGTAACCCAGATGTTAGTAAGATCAATAGATGGCAACCATTGACGCTAGAACTCAACATCGGTCAAGGTGGTCATGTCATACATGGAACCACTCTTCCATTTTTAAGTCCTGAATGGGGAAGGGTAAAGCCTTTTGCAATGGATACCACCGATTTGGAGATTAAGCAGAGAGAAGGGCATGAATGGTATGTATATAATGATCCAGGGCCTCCGCCTATGATGAGTGCTGAAGGTAATGATGAGATGAGTGATCTTTTTCGAAGAGGCTTTGAGATGGTGGCAGTCTGGTCTAGTCATTTAGATCCTAAGGATACAACGATGATAGATATATCGCCGGCTTCTATCGGTAACATATCGGATTACCCTAGTTCTTTTGCAGACTATGAAAATTTCTACAATTTCTTTGATGGAGGAGATGCTAGTCAGGGACATGCATTGAATCCGAGCACACATACGCCCTATACTCCGCAAATGGTTAAGCGATCCGATTACGCCAGGGTGTTGGCTGAATTTTGGGCAGATGGTCCAGAATCAGAAACACCTCCTGGACATTGGTTTACGATCTTAAATTATGTAATGGATCATCCGGACTTTGTGAGAACCTATAAAGGAAAAGGAGAAGTATTGGATCCACTCGAGTATGAAGTCAAAGCTTATTTGATGCTTGGAGGAGCCATGCACGATAGTGCCATCTCAGCATGGGGTATTAAAGGGTATTATGATTATCTGCGGCCAGTATCAGCAATAAGAACCATGGCAGATAAGGGACAGAAAACGGATCCGAGTCTTCCATCTTATCATCCACAAGGTTTTGATTTAATTCCGGGGTATATAGAATTAGTCAAAAAAGGAGATCCACTTGCTATTGCTGACAGTTCCAATATTGATGAGATAAAATTGTACACATGGAAAGGTCCTAGTTACATTGGAGATCCGGAGACAGATGCTGCAGGTGTCGGATGGATTCTGGCCAAGGATTGGTGGCCATTTCAAAGACCGACTTTTGTATCTCCCAATTTTTCAGGTTTTTTGTCGGGGCATTCTACGTTTTCGAGTGCTGCGGCAGAGGTATTGAGTTTCGTTACAGGAAGTCCTTTTTTTCCGGGAGGGATGGGAGAGTTTGTGGCTGAGGCCAATGAATTTTTGGAATTTGAAGAAGGTCCTACAGAAACCATAACCCTGCAATGGGCTACTTATAAAGATGCCTCTGAACAAACAAGCTTATCTCGTATATGGGGTGGCATACATCCTCCTGCAGACGATATACCTGGTAGATTGATCGGTACTAGGGTTGCCAAAAATGTTGCCGATTATACTGAGGACTTATTCTTTGCCAAGAGCAAAAAAGGCAATTTTTTTTCTAGGTTATTCAGAAAATTTAGGAAAGAATAGAATAGTTTCTATTTCTAATAGGCAACGTTTCGTATCGCATCGGAGTATATATAATATAGAGATTTAAGTTACAATAGATCATATATTGCTTAAATATTTAATATCTTTATATATAAATTATTTCTATATGAAAAGGTTTTATGTTTTGTTGCTGTTTAGTTTTTGTTTGAGTAGTGTATCTGTTCAAGGTCAAAGTGTTGCAAGAGAATGGAGTGAGGCGATACTTCAAAATATTAGAGGTGATTTTGCTCGTCCGACAGTACATGCACGTAATCTATTTCATCTTTCGGCAGCGATGTATGATGCTTGGGCAATTTATGATGACATAGCGGAGCCTTGTTTTATGGGTAAAGTGATCAATGGGCATAATTTTGTGTTGCAAGATTTCACTATGCCTACGGATATAGAAGCGGCCCGAAACGAAGCCGTTTCTTACGCCGCTTACAGATTGTTATTGGAACGATTTAAATTTTCGCCGGAAGGATTTTTTGTAACCATTAGGATGAATAGTTTGATGGGAGATCTTGGGTATAATCCAACGATTACCACTACAGATTATCTCACAGGAGATCCTGCAGCATTAGGAAACTATATCGCCCAACAATTGATTGAGTTTGGAAAAAATGATAATTCCAATGAGCAGTCTGGTTATACCAACTTATATTATCAACCAACCAATAATCCAATGGTTATGGATTTTCTCGGTAACCCTGATATAATAGACGAGAATAGATGGCAGCCATTAACCTTAGAAGTATTTAAAGATCAAAATTGTCAGATATTCCCTAATAATACTCCTTCATTCTTGAGTCCAGAATGGGGTAAAGTGGTTCCTTTTGCGATGACTCCTTCTGATCTAGAAATTAAACAAAGAGATGGGCAAGACTGGTACATTTACCACGATCCAGGCCCTCCTCCATTGATGAGTTCTGATGGAGTAGGAGAGATGAGTGATCTATATAGATGGGGTTTTCAGATGGTATCTGTATGGTCGAGTCATTTGGACCCTGCTGATGATACGATGATCGATATATCCCCTGCTTCGATCGGAAATATTACGGATTATCCTGCTAGTTTTTCAGAATATGATACATTCTATAATTATTTTGATGGTGGAGATCCGAGTAATGGACATGCTGTAAATCCTAAAACAGGACAGCCATATACTCCACAAATGGTCAGACGAGGGGATTATGCTAGAATACTCGCTGAGTTTTGGGCAGATGGTCCAGAATCAGAAACACCTCCTGGTCACTGGTTCACGATTTTAAATTATGTTTTGGATCAGCCAGGTTTTGAAAGAAGATATAAAGGACAAGGCCCTATTTTGGATGAGTTAGAATACGATGTTAAGGCATATTTAATGCTAGGTGGAGCTCTACATGACTGTGCCGTTACTGCATGGGGACTTAAGGGATATTATGATTACATACGACCAGTGTCGGCTATCAGATTCTTAGCAGAAAAAGGACAACGGACCGATCCATCTTTACCGTCATACGACCCTCAAGGATTTGATCTTATTCCTGGATATATAGAATTAGTAGAACCTGGAGATCCTTTGGCATTAGCTGACCCCGCAAACATAGGAGAGATAAAACTGTACTCGTGGAAAGGACCAGATTTTATAAATAATCCATTAACGGATGTTGCAGGTGTAGGTTGGATACTGGCTAAGAGGTGGTATCCATATCAGCGACCAGATTTCGTAACACCCAATTTTGCAGGATACTTATCAGGTCATTCGACGTTTTCAAGTGCAGCAGCTGAGATGTTAGAACGTATTACGGGAGATCCATTCTTTCCTGGAGGGATGGGAGAGTTTGTGGCTGAAGCCAATGAATTTTTAGTCTTTGAAGATGGTCCATCAGAAACGATAACCTTACAATGGGCTACGTATAAAGATGCTTCAGAACAGACGAGTTTATCTCGAATCTGGGGAGGTATACACCCTCCTGCAGATGATATTCCTGGAAGATTAATCGGAACGGATATCGCAATAGATGCATTTAATTTTGCAGAAAACTTATTCTTTATCGATGCGGATAATGATGGATTTTTCTACTTTGAAGATTGTGATGATGAGAATGCGTCTGTAAATCCTAATGGTATAGAGACCTGTAATGGTCTAGATGATGATTGTAACTTATCTATAGATGATGGCTTACCAGTATCTACTTATTATGCTGATATAGACGGTGATGGATTTGGAGGAGCGTTAGTAGTACTGGATACGTGCTTAATGACCCCACCTACAGGTTATGTCACAAATAGTTTAGATTGTAATGATTCGGATCTGTCAGTAAGTCCTTCTGGGGTTGAAACTTGTAATGGTATCGACGATGACTGTTCTGGTGTCATAGACGATGGCATACCTTATTATGATTATTATATGGATTTTGATGGAGACGGTTTTGGAGATGCTTCTATGGTGATGGATACTTGCCTCACTTCTGCTCCAGATGGTTTTGTAGAGAATAGCTTAGATTGTGACGATGATAATGCTCAGATATACCCTGGTGCTCCTGAAGTATCCGATAATGGAATAGATGAGGACTGTTCAGGTGTGGATTATTATCAAGAGACTAAATTATATCCTAATCCTGTCCAAGGAATGCTTACCATTCATTTTGAGACAGCCAATGCTTCTGAAGAATTTGCCATCTATGGTGTCGATGGAAAATTACTTCAAAGTAGAACCGTCTCATTTATCAATAATGAAGGCTTCTTAGATGTTTCTACATTGTCAGCAGGGGTGTATTATTTAAGGATGTTTTCAGCTGAAGATGAGCAAACACTCATTCATAAAATGATCGTATTCTAAATTAGGGTTTTTAGGATTTCAGTTTTTTAATGTATTCATAAGTCGCCATTTGAGATCTTAACTCGGCCCCTTTGTTCTTATAGTATTGATTGTTATTCTTGAAATTGAGTAATCTAGACTTTTGATTGTCTTTGAGTTGCAAGTCCATGAGATCTCTTAGATTTCCCTTAAT
>CALDEN010000350.1 GCA_937942405.1 uncultured Saprospiraceae bacterium | reverse complement strand
ATATAAATTTTTAATATATATAAGATTTGATTTTATACTTTCGTTATCTAGAAAACGAAAGTCCATGTATTTACAAAAAGGAGCTCAACTCTTCCTCGTCTTATCCATTATGCTCTGCTCATGTGCTCGACAAGCCAGTATAGCCGATCTTATAAAAGATAAAAAGCATGATCGAGACGGTATCTACTACATCGAATATAAAAAGCCCAAAGATCCCACACCGATCGATCAAACCCTCACTAGTCTAGGTTATACCGTAAAAGAAGCATATTACTGGAGCGGCCTAGAGAAAAAAACAGATAAGTATAAGTTTCTATGGTTTTATGGCGAGGAATATGAAGCACTGAAAGAAGTCCGTGCACAAGAGCGACAAAGAGATAGCCTACTCAGTAACAAAGACATGGCCTCGTTTATCATGGCTCAGAAGCAGTATCCTCAGTTCTCTATAGAGAATCCTGAAAAAGAAGCACTCAACTATCTCAAAACCATGGAGGACATCTCCCTCTATCATCGAGAATATGGAGATGATAACATAGATCAGACTGAACCATACGCCCAAAAACTCGTGACCAATGTAGAAAAGCTATTGCTCTATCGGAATACGTATGGCATCTCTGATTTTACAGAATCTAAGATTGTCGGTTTTTTAGAAAAAGCAAATTTGGCGGAAGCCAAAATATTAGTAGAACACTTTACAGACTCTAGACATATCAAAGCGATCGAACTGACCCATCTCTGTAAATCCAAAAACATTACTGACTTTGCCAAAGAAGAAAGTGCCAAAAAACATTTTGATGTAGATCCTAACTTTCCTTTTGAGAACAAAAAAGCAATCATCTCTCTACGTGATAAACTCAATCAAAAAATACTCAAGGAAGAGGATGCTACTAGACTCACTGCAAGTCTTTATGATCTGCATATCCAAAAAAACATCCCTGCTTCTAGATCCGATTATAAAAAGATAGAACTCTTTATGGATTATGCCGAGAGTAATATCGATTGGTTAAGCCAGAGCTATGTACAGAATAAAGAGATCTCACTGTTCCGAGAGATCAACCGATCTAATTATGGAAAGCTTCCGTTTTTTGATCAATTCAATAATGAAGTAAATAAATTACTCAACCAGTGGGCATGGAAAGGTGGATATCAGTATGGCCATAGACTCATCCTGGTAGATTCCTACAAAGGCTCGTTGAGAAAAGAAAAAAATACAGAAAGCTCTGGATCAGCCATAGGCAATATCCTTTTTGAGAAAGTCGACAATATGGTCTTTGATGATATCGTCGCAGAAACAAAGATCGACGATCTATCCTACATACGTATGGCTGGAAAATATCGTTTAAAGCAAGATGAAAACCATAACCTTCCTTTCCATGCGATATTTAAGCTCGATGATGGATCTAAAAAATACACCCTTACCGAACTCGTCATTACCGATTACGGAGTGTATAACACCCATTATGATGGGAAGAAAAAGAACAAAGTATTTTATTACGATAAAAATAGCGGATCACTAAAACGAAAAGGAAAGTAAATACCTACACACAAAAAAGGGGTGAATCTCAGCAGATCCACCCCAATGATTTTATCTCAGCGATAAAAAAATGGACAATTATTCTATAGCAATCATTTTACGTGTTGCCATGTATTTTCCAGCTTCCAAGGTATAGTACAATACTCCCGTCGACCCGAACTCCTCTCTATCGATCTCGATACTATTTAAGCCCTTACTCTTAAATCCTTTAATTGTTTTGAGGGTCTTACCATCTAGATCATAAATTCTCATCTCGATATACTCATCCTTTGGTAATTCAAAACTGATGATGGTTTTATGTACAAATGGATTAGGCACATTCTGATGCAGTACAAAAAGATCTGAACCATCATTGGACAACTTAATCGATAGATCCAATACCTCGTGAGACTCGTTATATGCTTCAGAACTGATATGCTTATCTGTCATCGTTAAGCTCAATGCAGTATGATCATTGGTCGCTTTAAGTACGATGGAGAACAGTGTAGCATCTGCATCGAAATTCAATGCATTGTCGGTATTCCAACTAAACACTAATGTTCCTTCTTCCGCAATACGGTAGTTTCCTTCTGTAATCGTTAAACTTCCAGACTGAATACTTTCTAACTCATACCCTTCAGGATAATCCAAAGATCCCTGGAATCCGAGTACTCCGTTAAAATTATCAGAACTTACTCTGAGCACTTGATTATCTCCTACTCGCTCTGTAGCATGGGCGATCAATTTCAGCTCCGTATCTGATCTATTTTCACTTACTTGACTGGTTGCATTGGCCTTAGCCGTATTGTTTACATCTCCTACTTTAACTGCTATAAAGTCGTTTTCTACAGAGGTCGTCATCATATGACCTAAGTGTATCTCCTCTATAAATGGCCATGGCGAACTCGGATCTCCGAACTGCTGTGTAGCATCTACAAATCTCCAACTCTCATTGCTCGGTAGCTCTTCATAGATTCCTAAGATCAGTTTTCTTAACTGGATCAAATCGATTGCAGAGATCTCTCCACTATTATTTACATCGGCTGCCAGCATCTTATACGGCGAATCCAATTCCTGAATCTGTAATAGATGCTTCTGTATAAGTACTAAATCTAGCGTACTCACCCCGTTCATATAATCATCATTTTTATATGCACTGATCATATAATCATGAGATGGTGTCACCGGGTCAAATGCATACATTCCGTTATCCGTGTGATCGTAAATCCCTATAGAAGTACTCTCATCCATAAGTTGTATCTCTACCTCATCTATCATCTCATGTAGCTCACTATACACCTCTCCTCCCAGTCGGATCTCATCACATGCCCCAGTGTTATCCTGAACATTTACAGAGGCTAGACAGAAGTCACTGTTTCCATGATCATCAGTAAAGTGGATCTCTACAATCTGGAATCCGACATCTCCACAATCGAAGGTCATATTGGTGCTTCCGTTTGCAAATGTTACTCGTACATCATTATCACAATCGTCTTCTGCACCGAGATCGAAATCACTCGCCCACAATTCTATCGTTCCCGTACTCGGCATGAGTACCACAGATACATTGCCGATACAGTATGGTGTAGGTGCTTTGTTATCCTCCACTGTAATCGTCTGACTTACTGTACCGTAATTTCTACACAGATCTGTTACTTTCCATAGTACAGTTGTACTACCCAGCGGCCAGTTAGCCACATACTCATTACTCGTTCCGAGGTCTGTATAACTTACTCCATTATTAAAACTGATCTCATACATCAGTCCATCACAGTTGTCATTTCCGTTTACAGAGATGGTATCTCTTGCCTCACACATATTCGGCACATTAGTATCGAACACTACATTAGGAGCTATCGGATTAGGAGCATTGGTATCTGATACTTCTATCAGTTGTGTGTAGGTCCATATTCCATCTCCTGATGGCATACTCGCATCGAACTGACACCAGTCGATTACCGTCCATGTACGTACGATCTCATAACACACTCCTTGTACGGAGCTGAATACATTATCTCTGTAACTATGAGCTATCAGACTACACGCATTGGCTGTGTATTGTGGCTCTCCTGTTATTTCCGGAGTCGTATCTACATTTATACATCCCGATAGACTTACAGAACTATTAGGCCAGTTGACATCATTGTTGTCGAACTCATCTCCATTATTCATATTGATTACCTGAGCACAAGTATGTACGACGTCATTTGTACTGGTATTTACGATATTCCATTTCTTAGTGATTCTATAATCTCCACAGTCATTAGGAACAGAACGTATGTTTTCTACTTCTCTCACAGAATAAACGTCCTCACAGATCTGCGAACCTAAGGTATAACTCGGTGTTCCGAAATCTGGATCTGCATCAAAATCACAATTATGCGTCGTTGTCACCATCATATCTGGACAGGTAAACACAGGCTCGGAGATATCCTCTACCTGTACATATCCCATACAGGTACTATAATTTCCACTTTCATCTACGATGATTAATTCTACTGGGATATCAGACCCTAGATCTGAACAACAGAAATTCTGAGAAGTATAATAAATCGTCCCACCATAGACTCCGAATATATCTGATAAAGCTCCCGTACTACAAGAACCACTCAGTCTACGCATCCCGAAGCTTACCGTACTACAATCATCAAATGATCCATCATCGATCGACGAAGCATTTACGACAGTACCACCAAAGGCATTAAGTGTAGCTACAGTATGTTGCTCACAGATTGCATGTGGCACCACCTGATCCTGCACATATACCTCTACGGTAATTTCTTGTGTCTCTCCACACTCTGTAGTGATCACGTACTTCACCCAGTTACATCCGATCAGTAATCCATCTATGACTGCGGTAGAACTAGCCGTAAACGTACCTGGAAGTTGCGTAAACGCACCTGGGAAAGATGGTGGACAGTTGCCTACACCATCATCTATTCCTGAGCTTAAGTAAAATACTTGGTAGCTGTAAGCTGCCGTACAGATTCCATTTACATCTAAATGACCTGCCGGTATAGACCACGATGCTGTACACTCATATGTATCTACATCTGCAGTATATTGATTAAAGTCTGCAGTTACAAATAGTCCATCAGCCTCTACTTTTATAATCTGTGTATGTTTTTCTATGGCACCAGAACACCAGTCTATGGCTGTCCAGTCTCTGAGTACTTTATATTCTGATCCACAGATCGGTAGTACCTCATCAGAGTACACTGCATTTATCGCACATACTGCATTTACTCCTGGTACAATCTGATGTGTACCTGTAGCAGTCGTAATATATGGTGTCCCCAGAAGTGTACTGCTATTCCATGTAGGGTAAGCCATACAATTGACCACTTGGTCTACAGGGAATACGATATCTGTAAAGTCGATTCTACTATAAAATACCTGATAACAACATTCCTCAGAAGTCAATCCCTGTGCATCCTGTGCCATATAACAGATCGTTCTCACTGCGGTGTAATCTCCCAATAATGGATCTACACATTCCAGCTGTTGCGTATGATCTGAAGTCATAATGACTGTTGCATCATTACAGTTGTCTATGAGGTGATTTGCCTCTATATACGTCGTAGTGTACGGTGTATAACTATCAAAACACTGAATCGTTACATCATCTGGACAGCTTAATACTGGTGCTGTTTTGTCTTCGATCGTTACACTACCCCAACATGAGTTAGGCGAACAGTTAGACGTTACTTTGAAGGTCAGTGTCTGATTTAGATATTGACCTAAGTCTGCCTCATCTACTACATTTCCATCTGCATCTAAAAACATGTACGAGTACAGTGATGCATTATAAGATGGATCTGGATTTTCGCCTTCGATTAATGTCTCTATCGTAAATGGTATCTCGCATAAATCACTGACACTTACATTTATATGTCCATTACACACGAGTGGCACCTCTCCTACTACTGTAGCAGTTACTACATTACTCGTTACTGTACACAATGGATCTACAGAACTTGCCGCAGATACGATGATCTGGAAGCTACTTCCCATATTTACGTTAAGAACGGTAAACTGTACGAGCTCTGATCCATTTGTATCATCCGTATTGGTCTGTATGGTTACAAAACCTCCTCCGCT
>CALDEN010000349.1 GCA_937942405.1 uncultured Saprospiraceae bacterium | reverse complement strand
AAGGTACCTAGTATCACAAGGTCGACTCCTGTTTTTGTTTCAATGGCTTTATGGATTATCGAATCGGGATTCTGAGACAGCGGTTTATGTATCTCTTTTCCATAGCAGGAAAAAAGAAAGACCACCAAAATGATAGACACTGCTTTTCTGTTCATAAATAAAAAAGGCAGTACCTCACAAAGAGATACTGCCTATATGTTTTATGTTATTGGCATTAATTTTTACCAGCTCATATCATCTTCTGGAGTACTCGTGGTAGGAGTATCTTCTGCTTGGACTTCTGCAGAGGCCTCTGTACTTTCAGCTGCAGGAGCAGTCGTAATACCAGCAGCTTCATTTTCAGCTTCTAATGCTTTGGCAGCTTCCCACTCGGCTTGTCTTTTTTCGAACTCTTCATAATCATAGTCTGGCATAAGCTCAGTCTTAACATGATTTATAGCATCTCCGATACCATTCAAAAACCGATTAAAATCTTCCTTGTATAAAAAGATCTTATGTCTTTCATACCCGTTTCCGTCAAATTTTTTGGTGCTTTCTGTTAGAGTGATATAGAAATCATCTCCTTTGGTCTTGCGTACATCAAAGAAATACGTTCTTCTTTTACCGGCTCTTACTTTGGTTGAGTAAACACTTTCAAACTTTTTGTCTCCGTTTTCCACAGCGTGTTGGTTTAATTTTGTATCAAAATAAGGTATTGAACTTAAGTTACATAATATTTTGGCTGTAAATATTTCTTAGCTCGTTTCTCGTTCGACCTCTTGATGCTCATATAATTCCTTGTACACACCGTTTTTCTCGAGGAGTTGGGCATGATTTCCTTCTTCGATGATCTTCCCATCTTCCAGAATAATTATTTTATCAAAATCCAACAGAGAGTAGACTCGATGGGTAATAATGATGGCAGTTTTGTCTACAGTCGCATTTTTGATGTAATTCAGAATCTTACGTTCTGTAGCGGTATCGACTGCTGACAGACAGTCGTCTAATAGGATTACTTTAGGCTCTTTGATAAATGCTCTAGCGAGAGAAATTCGTTGTTTCTGTCCGCCTGATAAGGTTACTCCTCGTTCTCCGACAAAGGTTTTATAGGATTCTGGTAATTTGATGATGTCATCATTGACGGCTGCATAATCAGCATATTCCTGCACTCGACTGAGATCTGCATCAGGATGCCCGAGCTGTATATTTTTCTCGATGGTTTCTGAAAACAAGAAAACATCTTGTGGGACATAGCCGATTTGCTTTCTTAGATCACCGAGATTCAGCTGATCTATTTTCTTACCATCATAAAGTATTTGGCCTTCGTTGACATCGTAGGTTCTTAGTAGTAATTCTGCTATGGTAGATTTTCCAGATGCTGTTTTTCCGATGATGGCTAGTTTATCACCTGGATTCAGTGTAAAGCTCACATCTGTCAATGCTTTAACGCCAGTCTCGGGATAGGTAAAATGTACATTTTTAAACTCTATTTTGCCTGCGAGCGTAAGCTTCTCCTCTGATGGATTCTCGATGAGGGGGTCTATTTGTAAGAAGTCGTTAATACGTTCTTGAGAGGCCTCTGCTTGTTGTATGGTAGAGGCCACCCATCCTACTGCCATAAATGGCCAGCTGAGATAGTTTACATAGATCACAAATTCTGCAATATTTCCATAAGAGATGTTTCCACTGGCGACCTCGATACCTCCCATATATATCGTCAGGAGGGTACTACTGCTGATGAGTAAGATCATTAGGGGAAAAAATAATGCATTAACCTTGGCTAGATCGAGGGATTTATCTTTAAATGACTCGCTTTCTGATTTGAAGTAGTTGACAAATGACTTTTCTTGTACATAAGATTTAACCACAGCTATGCCGGAGTAAGCTTCTTGAGCTACGCTGGTTAGTTGGCTGAGTTGCTTCTGTATTACGCCACTCTTTTTATGTATGATCATACTTACGTAATAGATCGATACAGATAGGAAGGGTAGAGGGAGTAAGGTGTATAGCGTAAGTTTAACGCTGACGTTGAGCATAGAACTGATGACTAATACCGACAGGCTCACTAGGTTTATACCATATAGAATAGCAGGTCCGACATACATCCGTACCTTGGATACATCCTCGGAGATCCGAGACATGATGTCTCCAGTCTTATTTTTTTTATAAAATGAAATATCCAGTTGCTGAAAGTGATCATATAGATCTTTCCGCATATCGTACTCGATCAGACGAGACATTACGATAATGGTTTGTCTCATGAAGTACATAAAGATTCCCATAAGCAGAGCGAGTCCGATTACGGTCATCGCAAACCATCCTAGACTTTCATTCAGTAATGCTTGGTTCAGTTCGTCGCCAGATTCCAGCTGCTCCTTTACGTAATCGAGAGATTTACGTATGGTCTGCGGCATTTTGACTTTAAAGTAATTAGAACTACTTACAAACACCATCCCGAGTAAGAGATGCCATTTATAGCGAACAAAATATTTATTAAGAGACCAGAGATGTTTCATTGAGGATGTAAAACTATATAAATAACTTTCTCTCCGCTAGAAAGTTTACTAAAGAGTGCTGAGGTAGGGTTTAATTTTTTCAAATTCCTCGGCCTTTAAGATTTTAATGTTCATGAGTTCGTCTATTTCGGTAAAGGGGCCGTGTTGTTTTCTATAGTTGATTATGATCTTTGCGAGTTTATAGGAGATATATGGATGGGCGGCGAGTTGGTCCTTTTCTGCGGTATTGACATTTATTTTATTGACATCTTCGCTTACTGATAGTTGCATATGGAACCGTTGGTATACGCTATCTTCTATTCCATATACTTCCGAGAATTGTGTGATCTTATGGAATCCTCCGAGTAAATCTCGGTATTTCACAATACGTTTAGATAAAGTAGGTCCGATGCCATGTAATGCTTCTAGATCTTTGGCTGTAGCCGAATTTAATTCCAAAAAGCTAATCGTTGCGAGTTCGTCTCGAGGTTTATAGACATCTATCTCTTCGGGAAACGCAACATATGGTTCTAGTATGTCATAGATGGAATCATTGATGCCATAGATTTTTTTGAGATCGTCTTTCTTTCGGAAGATGCCTCCTCGATTTCTATAATTGAGGATCACTTTTACAATATGGGGAGCCAGTTTCATTTTTCTTAAATCTGCTTCAGATATAGCATTGGGATCAAAGGCAAAGGGCTGAATCGGAGGGTACTTGGGTTTAGAATAACTTCGCTTGTATTGCTTTTTGCCTTTGGGCTTTGTTGGTGCTTTTTTA
>CALDEN010000348.1 GCA_937942405.1 uncultured Saprospiraceae bacterium | reverse complement strand
TTGATCCTTTTTAGATATTGATTTTTTTCTAGCTCGTTCATTTTATGGTCAGATTAGCTGCATTGCGATAGGCATGAGGTATACGTGTTTTTAGATTTTGGCTTTAAGCCAAAATCAAATAGGGATGCGATTCTAGAATGGAAACCCTCACAATATAAGAAAGACACACTGGACTGATGATGGATGACTCGTCAGTTACTCGACGGTGTACCGCGGTCTACGCACCATCAGTCTATGTCCTAGTGTCTCTGCTTTAGCTATCAGCGGAGAGTAAAGTGTCTCTTGTGTTTTTCTGTACAGTAATCGCTCCGAACAGTGCTAGTAAAAAGGAGAAGGCATAAAATCCTTTTTCGCTGGGTAGGAGGGTGGCATTCCATAGCCCGACGATCAGAAGCACTATCGAGAGGATCGTCGCAAACCAGCATATGTTGTAATAGATGTCTGAGACGTGGATATCCTCCAGTCGATCTCTGACACTTTTCTGTAAAGAGACCACCGCAAATAAGCCGAACATGATGAGCGTAAAGTAATAGCCCTTTTCATTAAGTAACATGTCGGCTCTGGTGAGGCCTATGATATATCCTGCAAGTCCCGATCCGAGGGCGACCCATGATGCAGTGATAAACGCACTAGAAGGCTGATAATTGATTGTGGTATTTTTCATTTTACGTATTTTGATTATAGAATGTACGAGTGGATATAGGACCGCTCAGTACTTTGATCTTTACAAATCTATTTTCACTGCAATCAAATAATGTGGACAAAAAGTAAAAAAATAAAAATAGATTTTACAAAATATAAACAGCATGTGGGTGGATTATTGAGTGCTTTATTTTGGTCGGATATTTATTTCTGTTGGTCTATAATCGGGAGTCAAAAACAATATTTTTAGTGTCTATTGTTTCTTTTTTAATTGTACTATTATGGTATTATTGGCTTAAAGCCAAAAGAAAATAATCGCATAAAATAATCGTCTATGTCTTTTAAAGAACTGAAGCTCCATCCTGCCTTACTTGAAAATTGTAAAGAGCTGGGTTATGAGACGGCGACTCCTATACAGGCCAAGGCCATTCCGGTAGCGATCAGTGGCAAAGATCTGCTAGGTATCGCCAAAACAGGATCTGGAAAAACGGCGAGTTTTGTGTTGCCGATATTGAATCAATTGTTAAAAGACTATGCAGGAGAACCGAGTAGACAGCCCAAAGTACTGGTCCTCACACCGACGAGAGAGCTGGCAATGCAGGTAACGGATGTCTTTAAGTCACTATCTCAAAACCTTACTCGATCAATAAAGTCGATGGCGGTATATGGGGGAGTCTCGATCAATCCACAGATGAAAGCAATGTATGGTGTCGATATACTGATCGCAACTCCTGGGCGATTACTGGACTTGCAACAATCCAAAGCCGTCGATCTCTACAAAGTGGAAACGCTAGTACTGGATGAGGCAGACAAAATGCTCAATCTGGGATTTCAAAAAGAGATGGAGCAGATCTTAGATCTCTTACCTAAGCGTAGGCAGAATATGTTATTCTCTGCAACGCTGAGTAAGGAACTGGAAGGATTAAATAACATCGTCTTATCTAATCCGATCGTTATCGAGATCGCAGATCAGAAAGGAAAAGAAGAGGAGGAACTGATCAATATGTCTGGCTACTTTGTGAGTGATGATCGGAAAGGGCCACTGCTGAGACATATCATCCGTAAGCAGGAGATGAAGCAGGTACTGGTGTTTGCATCATCGGGAGTAAAGGCCGATAAAGTCGCAGGTAAGTTGTTTAAAAACGGAATCGATGCCGCATCGATACATGGCAAAAAAAGCCAGTCCGCTAGATCCAATGCCTTGAGGGATTTTAAGTCTGGAGAGCTCCGAGTCTTAGTAGCTACGGACCTCATCTCCAGAGGGATCGATATCGATAATCTCCCGTATGTGATCAATTATGAATTGCCGAGATCACCCAAGGATTTTGTCCATAGAGTAGGGCGTACTGGTCGAGCAGATGCGGAGGGCATGGCGATCTCATTTGTCACTCGAGAAGAGACACACCACTTTAAGGTCATACTCAAGAAGATGAAACGGTATGTGGATATGATAGATAGTGAGACATTGGATTTTAAGCCGTAAGGGATAAATGACGTTGAATCTTTAATATTTACCCATCCCTTTCTTTTCTAACGAAAATTCATTCCCTTCCCTTGCAAGGGCAGGGTTAGGGATGGGTAAGCACCACGATTACCGTATAGATCAGATCATGTCATCTCTCTAGAAACCACTTTTGTATTTTACCCATCCCTTTCTTTTCTAGGAAAATTCATTGCTGCCCACCCTCAACAGTGGTTTCGGTTCTTTTACTAATTAGTGATCGATATCACTAATTTCTCATTTGAAAATGAGATCATAAAAGAATCCCTTGCAAGGGAAGGGCTAGGGATGGGTAAAGAAGAGTAAATGCAAATTCTTATCGGATTTTAGGCAATAATATCATTCATCGATAACTAAGTCTCAGTAAGCTCTACATAAAAACAGGAGAACAAGATTACACCCCTTTTGCAATGATTTCCAGAACCAGGTCTTTGGTCAGTTTTCTGCCGGCGGCATTCTTTTTTATATCTGCAAATGGATATTTTAAATCACATC
>CALDEN010000347.1 GCA_937942405.1 uncultured Saprospiraceae bacterium | reverse complement strand
ATCATCGACTGGTGTACATATGATGCTAACACGGGAGCAGGATACTGGGAATATGATCAGATTATCAAGATTATCAATTCGATGCCTCCGGTATTTGATTCATGTGCGACAGTAGAGGCATGTACATTTAATGATTCTTGTTCAGCAGATATTACAGCTTCAGTAAGTGCATCAGATGATTGTTCGGCTACAACCGAATTAAGTTATAACTATCAATTAGATGTCGATAATGACGGTACATTCAATATGAGTGGTACGGGATCGAGCATTACAGAAACCTTGGCGATAGGTACACATAGTGTCTTATGGTCTGTGGAAGATGGATGCGGTAATGTATCAGTCTGTACTCAGCTTATCGAGGTAAAAGATTGTAAAGCACCATCGGCATACTGTATTAATGGTTTGTCTACATCACTAGAAAGTGGAACAGGGACTGTGACTATATGGGCTTCGGATTTTGACAATGGTTCGGAGGATAACTGTACGGCACAGTCTGATTTGAGTATATCCTTTAGTTCAGATACTTCAGATGGGTCGATGACCTTCTCTTGTTCTGATCTACCTAACGGTCAGGAAGAAACGATCGTTGTTCAGATGTGGGTGACAGATGCAGATGGTAATCAGTCATTCTGTACGACATCGATATTGGTTCAGGACGTACATGATGTATGTACAGATGTGTTATTGCCTAGGGCAGATATTGCAGGACGTATTATGACGGAAGAGGACGAAGGGATAAATGAAGTGGTGATCAATATGGAAAATATGGATACTCAAGAGCCATATGATGTCATGACAGATACGATCGGAGTCTATGAGTTCGGAGAGTCGATGCCTACAGAATATCTCTATGCGATTAAGCCGCTTAAAGATGACGATGACAGAAATGGATTGACAGCATTAGATCTACTCGGTATACAGAAGCACATCCTTAGATTGGATACACTGGATTCACCGTATAAGATTATTGCGGCCGATGTAAATGGATCAGGGAAGATCAGTTCCATAGATTTGATCGAATTGCAAAAACTGCTGTTAGGAGTGTTTAATAAATTACCCAATAATACTTCATGGAGATTTGTAAATAAAGATTTTGTCTTTGTAGATCCTACAGATCCGTGGCCATTTGAAGAAGAGCGGTATATCGATGTATTGATGAACAATGAAATGAAAGAAGATTTCATAGGAGTCAAAGTCGGAGATGTAAACGGAACGGTAGAGCCCAATATGCTCAGTTCAGAAAATGCAGAAAGAAGAAATGTTATTTCGCTTAAAGCGAAAGATAGACTACTGCAAAGCGGTCAAAGAGAACGTATCGATATCGCAGTGTCTCAGGATATGGATTTAAATGCATTGTACTTTACCTTGGAAGCATTAAATGACGAGGTCACTATTACCAATATAACTTCAGATCTACTGCCATTGTCAGAATCTGATTATGCGACTTTCGATAAAGATAGAGTAGCGACGATGTTATGGTACGATGTACACTCGACTATAGTCAAAGAAGGAATGAACTTGTTGACCATCGAGCTGGTCGTGTCTCAGGACATGTTGCTCAGTGAGGCGATTCAGATTAATTCCTCGATTATAGATGCTGGAGTGGTAGAGACAGGAGATCTGGAAAGTAGTCTGCGTTGGGATATAGAAACGCTGGAAGACGCATTTGAGGTAACTCAAAATACGCCTAATCCATTTGTAGATAAGACAGCAATAGACATTACATTGTCAGAAGCTGCGGATATAGAGATCTCGGTATATGATGCTCTAGGTAAAAAAGTGTATACCTATAGTGAATACCATACTGCAAGCTTTACGCATTACTTTAACAGTTCGGATCTGGGAGATAGTCCTGGAATCTATACATATGAAGTAGCTAATGGAGATAAAGTAATTGCTCATAGCATGATTTTAATAAAGTAGCATAAGCCCAAATAAATTTTAAAGGCCCGGTATCTTAAAAATGCTGGGCCTTTTCTTTTTTAAAGATTAGCCATACTTTAACACTAGTGTAAACATTATCTGATATTTTTGTTAATATACAAGATGAACGATCCGATTTCAGATATTCTACAATCCAAAGGTCTACGGGCGACACCTGTAAGATTAAAAGTATTGGAGCAGTTTCAGGGTAGCGACAATGCAGTTTCTCCCAAAGAGATTGAGCTCCGTTTTGATCAGATAGATCGTATTACTTTATATAGAACCCTCAAGTCGTTTGAAGAAAAGGGAATCGTTCATAAAATAGATGACGGCACTGGTACACCTAAATATGCAATGTGCATCGATAAATGTGATGAAGGGCATCACCATGATGACCATGTGCATTTTCATTGTAATGACTGTGGCAATACATTTTGTGTCGAAGATGTCGAAGTGCCTTATATAAAAACACCCCCAAAACTAAAGGTCGCAAAAACCTCCATCGTGATGAATGGCACCTGCGAAAAATGCCAATAAAACTGGATTTTCATCCTTTGCAACGCTGTTGCAATTATCATTTTATTCCCTATCTTTGTAGTCTATTATGAAAAAGTACTTAGCAGGAAAACTAGATGCATATGGAATGGGAGTGGGTATCGCTTGTGCCATCCATTGTGCTGTATTTCCTATCCTCTTTAGTAGCGGAGTGTTTGCAAGTGTTTCATGGATGGATCATATGTTTCTAGATGTGCTATTCTTAGTAGCAAGTTTATACTTTGCATTTAACTCATTGATTAAATCTTATAGAGTAAACCATCAAAATATACTTCCGATCGCGTTAGCTGCACTAGGAATCGTGATTATCGGATATATATTATTGAGTCATAATCACAATCAGCTTGTCTTGCCTACTTTAGGTGGACTCTTTTTGGCGGCGGCCCATTTTTATAATTTCAGACTCGTTCAGAAGGCAGAGGTTTCAGCATAATTTCCACTATCTTATTCTACTATATTAATTATGTTTTATTCTATCGATCGTGATCTGTACTTGCGTCGAAAGTAATATTTTAGTGGCATGTTTAGCAGTTATTTAAGTTTAGGTTTTGAGCATATATTGGACCCACAAGGGTACGATCATATTTTATTTGTAATTGCATTGGCGATCGTTTATCAGTTGTCAGACTGGAAAAAAGTAGCTATTCTTATTACGGCATTTACCATCGGTCATTCCGTGACACTGGCACTATCTTCGTTAAATATCGTTAGCGTTAATGCCG
>CALDEN010000346.1 GCA_937942405.1 uncultured Saprospiraceae bacterium | reverse complement strand
TAAAACTGAAAAGATCTATACCTACTTTATCTATCCGTCCAAGAAACTCCTTTTTGAAATCGATCTATCCTCTGGTCTACTGATCCCCAAAGCGAGTTTTGATCTAGCGTTTATCGATAACTTCCAAGTGTATGACGATACAATATTCTTTACCAATTCTGGACTCGTTCAAGGACAAGAAGCTCGGATATTGAAGAGGATAGATTTTGGGTTTTAAAAGATGCTAATCGAAAGAAACAAAATAGCCTCGAAGATTTTTCAACAAGTTTAACAATCAATCGAGAATATACAATTGCCCCTACATACATATCAGATTACAATCCTTTGGATTAATATTAACGCATGAACGAAACATATTAGTCAGATAAACATTATATTTATCCTAGAAATTATTAATGAAGAAAAGTATACATAGCGTAAATTCTCAAATGACATTCAAATCAATGATGTGCTGTTGTTGTTGCTTATGCATAAACTTTAAATGGTTAAACTTTTGATTTATTGATTTCATAAAAAAATAATATTAAAGCTGAAGCCATTGGGTTTCAGCTTTTTTTTTGCTCCTACCCTATCCTTCAGCTATTTAGTTAATTTAAAATCATATTAAAATGAGCGGACAAAATTTCCAATTTGAAACACTGCAATTACATGCAGGCCAGGAAGTAGACGGAACTACAAAAAGTAGAGCAGTCCCTATTTATCAAACTACATCATTTGTGTTTGACAGTTCAGAACATGCAGCAAATCTGTTTGGATTGAAAGAATTTGGAAACATCTATACACGGATCATGAATCCCACAACTGATGTATTCGAAAAAAGAATTGCTGCCTTAGAAGGAGGAACAAATGCAGTAGCAACGGCTTCAGGCCAATCAGCACAATTTATAGCTCTAAATAATATTCTGCGAGATGGAGATTCATTAGTAAGCTCTTCTTACCTGTACGGTGGTACTCACAATCAGTTTAAAGTTAGCTTCAAACGACTCGGAATAGAGACTCGATTTGCAGATGGAAACGATGTGGATAGCTTCGAATCATTGATAGATGAAACTACAAAGGCTCTTTATGTTGAGAGCATCGGTAATCCTAGATTTGCTGTTGCAGATTTTGAAGCTCTAGGAAATTTGGCAAAGAAATATGACATTCCATTGGTTGTTGACAACACTTTCGGAGCGGCAGGCTACTTGGTCAGACCCATCGAACATGGTGCCAATGTAGTTGTCCAATCAGCGACTAAATGGATAGGTGGTCATGGAACTACGATCGGTGGAGTAATTGTTGATGGTGGAAATTTCAATTGGGGAAATGGTAAGTTTCCACAGTTTTCAGAACCCTCACCAGGCTACCATGGCTTAGTATTCTCAGATATCTTTGGGGAAGGAAACCCTCTGGGCTTGCCTAATGTTGCTTTCGGAATTCGTGCTAGAGTTGAAGGGCTAAGAGATTTTGGACCTGCTATTAGTCCATTTAATTCTTTCCTCCTTCTTCAGGGATTAGAAACACTATCATTACGGGTACAGAGAACCGTAGAAAATGCCTTAGAGATCGCTAAATGGTTAGAATCAAAAGATGAAGTCGATTGGGTTAACTATCCAGGCTTAGAAAGTAGTCCTGAGTATAAACTAAGTCTTAAGTATTTGAAACGTGGTTTTGGTGGTGTCCTGAGTTTTAAAGTAAAAGGAGGAAAAGAATTGGCTGATAAAGTGGTAGACAATGTATCACTAATCTCACACTTAGCTAATGTTGGAGATGCAAAGACTTTGATAATCCATCCAAGTTCGACGACACATGATCAGCTATCTCTGGAAGATCAGAAAGCTGCCGGTGTAGAACCAGGTTTGTTGCGATTGTCTGTCGGAATAGAGCATGTATCAGACATTAAAAATGATTTAGAACAAGCATTAAAACTTGCATTCGCTTAAAGCGAAAAAACGGTTGAAAAGCTGTAATAAACACGGAGAGTAAATTCAATGTTTGCTCTCCGCTTTTTTTATTCAAACGCTAGATTAATGCCCAAATTTCAATTAAAGGAAAAATACGAATTAGAACAAGGAGGTTTTTTAAAAAACCCCATCTTGGAGTATAAAACCTATGGTAAGCTCAATCATGACGGCTCAAATGTTGTGTGGGTTTGTCATGCTTTAACCGCAAACGCAGAAGTATTTGACTGGTGGGCCGGCTTATTTGGTGATGATGATTTCTTCAATCCAAAAGATCACTATATCGTATGTGCCAACTTCATAGGAAGCCACTACGGGTCTACAGGTCCTTTGAGCATAAACCCGGATACTGGAGAGCAGTACCTTCACGACTTTCCACAAATCACCATACGCGATATGGTCGGTTTACAAATCCATCTAGCAGACTATCTAAATATTAAAACTATCCACTTACTCATCGGGGGATCTATGGGTGGACATCAAGCATTAGAGTGGAGTATTATGCAAGCAGCACGAATTAAAAACATGTGCCTTCTTGCGAGTAGTGCTATAATTTCTCCTTGGGCAGTAGCCTTCAATGAATCACAACGAATGGCAATAGAAAATGATCCTACATGGACTTCTTCTTTACCCACCGCAGGATTAAAAGGAATGGAAGTAGCTCGCTCTATTGCTTTACTTTCCTATAGAAATCAACATACCTATAACGAAACACAAAAAGAAGATCATACAACTGGATTCTATGCTCATAAAGCAGCTTCATACCAAAGATATCAAGGACAAAAATTAACAAAGCGATTCAATGCCTTTAGCTAC
>CALDEN010000345.1 GCA_937942405.1 uncultured Saprospiraceae bacterium | reverse complement strand
AGAGAAAACTTAATTTGATCGATCTCTAACGGATTAGTACTAGAGAAGAGGTATTTATAATTTTCCATATTTGGGGCTTGTAAATCACAAAAAGCATATTTTTAAAGATAAGAGCAAGATTATGAAACTCAGCATATTAGGTCGGATCATTGTGTATTTAGCTATTTACTTCGGACTTCGATTTTTTGGCGGGGAGATCGGTTATAAGATTCTGTATCCGATAAATTTATTGGTTACGTTCTTACACGAGTTTGGTCATGCTCTCGGAGCGATCATTACAGGGGGTAGTGTCATGGAAATAAATGTAAGTCAGTCTGGAGCTGGATTTACAAGAACTAGAGGCGGTAACCTACCGATCATATTGATGGGGGGCTATCTAGGGAGTGCTTTGTTCGGTAACTTACTGTTCCTCATCGGAGCTAAATCACCAAAGCTTTCTAATCCCGTACTCGGAATACTCGGAGCGATCATGATCTTTACAGCGATCTACTGGTACAATTCGATGTTTACCTCGGGCTTTCTGATTATCTTTTCGCTATTCCTTTTTCTGATAGTCGTAAAAACCACGTGGGCGAGTGAGGTGCTCATGTTTTTAGGCTTAGCTTCCATCATCTATATCATACAAGACTTCAATGTAGGGCCCAGTTCAGATCTCAATAAATATGCAGAAGAGATGGTCATCTTACCTATGCAGGCTTGGATGTATATCTGGTTAGGGGTGGTTTTGATATTATGTTATTATAATCTTCAGTTGGTTTTTAAAGGGGAGTTTGATCATTTAGAAGGGGAGTCATAGTTGCTCTTAAAATTATAGAACATGAAAAAAACATTCATTTATTCATTATGTTTTCTGATACTATCTGGCTGTGATAAAGGCGGACAGTTCACTGATCAATTACAAATAGTACCACGGGATACACTTAAATATTGGTTAGCAAATAATCAGTGGCCAGTCCCAGAGACTGTACTGATCTATGATTCTCTTGGTAATAAAATAGAAAAGGATTCCTTCTTCGCCCTCCAAGAATCAGATGATATAACTTGGGATTATTTTTTTAATGTTGAGCATGTAGTTGAAAGAATAGTACTTAGGAAATCTACAGAGAATGATAAAATGTTTTTCGCGGAGATGGATCAAATAGAAAGTTTAGTATCCGTAAAATCAGGTTTTAAAATCTTAAGGAATGTCCCTGTAGACTGTAAGGATAAACGCCGCTTGCTCGAGGAGGTATATAAAAGGGACCAATCAAATAGAGCTAGTGGCTATGAAGGTATGGATATAGCTGTCGACATAGCCAACATGGAAATAGTATATAGCCTTATAGATAAATGCGGTACTGAGTTATTAAATGATTTAGATCCTAAGCATGGCTTAGCTATGTTACTAGCAATTCAGCATTCAGATCATAAATGGAGGCAATATTATAGCGATTTCTTAGAATCGATGGTGCCTCTAAACTTAATAAAACCATCACAAATCGCTTTGCTTCGGGATAGAATTATGATGGATAATTATGAACCGCAATTATATGGAACACAGATTCAGAATGGTGTTTTATATAAGGTAGATAACATGGATAGTGTTATTATTAGAAGACAAAAATTAGATATGATTCCGCTGAAAGAGTATTTAGAGGGTTTAAAAGAATATATGACTCACTAAATTTACCCACATCACCAACGAATTCCTACGTTTATCAATCCTTTGGAATATGCACTTCACCCGTCAGTCAAGGTCCGTAAGCTCGATCCTATACAATTACCTAAAGCAATCATTAAAGTAAGTGGAGAAGTATTTCAAAAAAAAAGATAAACTACCATCACCCCTTCCGCAAAACCACGATATCCTGAAAATCCAATGTCCCATCACTCTTGCTCGGATCTCTCCAATGACCAGGTAAGTAGTGCTCTACTGTCAAACCATTCTTCTCAAAGACAGCCATCAGATAGTCTTTCTCAAAAGCCACATTGGCTGAAGTTACTTTCTCGTCCATGAGAGCATAGTGACCATAGTTGTGTTTAAAGCTGAAATTGGGATTTACCTGAGGCTTGTCTTTATCTAAAACAAAGAAAGTAGCAAAGCAGGTTTTTTCTTTTGACAAAAGTCTAGCTATTTCTGATATGTATCGTTCCATCTCTTCAGGTACGAGATGCGTAAACACACTGATCAGAAAGATAAAATCCTGTGAAGAGTCTGTTAGTGGAAACGTATATTCTTTGGCCTCCGAGCCATCATTGCGATAGAGGTCGTTCTTGAGATCGATGTGATGGAATCTAAACTGAGGATACTTAACAGTTATGTTCTGAGTACACCAGTTGACACCCTGAGCGATGACATCAAAGCCGTTATAGGTTGCTTCACTACTCAGATAGTTTGTCAGCGGTATGGCCAGACGACCGATTCCACTTCCGATGTCCAGCACATGATCATCGGGTGATAGATTTCCATATTCTTTAAAATAACCCAAGAACCGGAAACCCGTTTCTTTGAAATCCCCACCACCTGTATAGATCAAGCCTTTCGGTGGAATGAGTTCATCTCTTCCCGATAATCTCTCCAGCATATCTGATGGCATAAAAACCAGCTTACGTGCTAGTATACGTGCTGCTGGCGGGAGTAGATAATACAGTTTGCGTAAGCTCATGTTATTTAAGCTTCCGTGGCGATGATGTATTTGTTTTTCTTTCCGTTTTCGATCATGAGATATCCACCATCTAGTAGGTGCTCGTTAGTTACCAGTAGCTCGTGGCTAGCGACTTTTTCTTTATTGATAGAGAGTGCATTACTCTTTATGGCTCTACGAGCATCTCCTTTGGATTGTGTTATAGTGGTATGTTCAGCGATGAGATCTACGATATTTACGGTAGAGCCTATTATATCTCGATCCAATGTAAACGATGGAATCTCCTCAGATACTGTTTTAAGATCACTGGCTTTCATGGATACAAGTTGTTCCTTGGTTGCTTTTTTATTGAAGAGGATATCTGATACATTCATGACCGATTGGTAATCATCATCAGAATGTACACGTCGAGTGATTTCCTCAGCCAATATATTTTTGAGCATCCTAGGATTATCTGCATGTTCTTTTTCTAGGCCTTCGATTTCTTCCTGAGACTTATAACTGAAGTATCTCATAAACTTAGGGATATCCGCATCATCGGCATTCAGCCAGAACTGGT
>CALDEN010000344.1 GCA_937942405.1 uncultured Saprospiraceae bacterium | reverse complement strand
GTCAACTCAAAATACTTGCCCTCGATCGGGGTGATTTTAAGGTCAGCATTAAAGTCATTTAAGAGTCCTGCTATGAGGCCCTCAAATCCATTAAAGACAGATAATATCAGAATCAATGCCGCCGAACCTATGGATATACCGAGAACCGCAATCCCCGTGATGAGGTTGATGGCATTGGATGTTTTCCTTCCGAAAAGGTACCGTTTAGCTATGTTGAATGGTAAATGCATTATTTATCTATGCGGACATCGTAGCCCAAAGCTTTATAAAAAACCGATTGGATTCTAGGTCTATAATTTTTACGTCCAAAGACCTTGTTTTTCATCGTCGGATAGGTACGATTAGATAAAAAGACATAGATCAGGTTTTCTTCTGGATCTGCAAAAACAGATGTCCCTGTAAACCCTAAATGACCAAAGGTACTATCATTGGCGGCAGCCGACATGTTTAACTTCTCATCAGGGTCGAGTTGTTTCATGTCGAAGCCGATGCCTCTACGTTGGGATCTATAATGTCTCGTGGTGTATTTCTTTACCGTATTGGCTTGTATGTATTCTGTACCTAGGTAAGTACCACCATTGAGAAGCATCTGCATAATGGTGGCTAAGTCCCGAGCCGTAGAAAACAGCCCTGCATGTCCCGCTACACCTCCGAGCATAGCCGCTCCCATGTCATGTACATATCCATGTACCGCGGAGTTTCTAAAATAATTGTCTTTTTCAGAAGGGGTGATTTCCTCTTTTGTAAATCGATCTAGTGGATTAAACATGGTTCTCTCGAGTCCCATGGGTCTATAAAAATTTACCCATGCATACTGATCGAGCCGCTGTCCTGTCAATCGATGTATAATCTGATGGACCAGATAAAAACCTAAATCACTGTACTTATAATCCCTGTCTTCTTTGAGTGTAGTTCCGTAGATGCGACTGTATATACTATCTACATAATCCGTACGCATGTATAAGTCCTCTGAGACTGCTATAGAAAAGGAATCTGAAGCCGTCGTCCGATAATAATGATCATCGGGCTTCCAGGTCTTGGGCCTTTTTTTATTGTTTTTTTTTCTTTTGTAGTAGGTCGCTGGTGCTAAGGTTTCTTTATAAAAAGGGACCCATCCTCTCATACCAGCATGATGTGCAAGCATATCTTCCAGAATAAGATCTTTTTTATTACAGGTATCTAGTACCGGTAGATAACTGACCACAGGTTCATCTAGCTGTATCCGTCCTTGGTCTTCGAGCTTCATCAGACTAATGGTCGAGGCTAGAATCTTAGTCACAGAGGCTACATCATATAAGTCTGTCGGTTTGACTTTTATTTTTTTATCGTAGGTATGATATCCATAGACTTCATCAAAGATGATCAGGCCGTCTTTGATGCATAAAATCTGACATCCTGGAGCCGCTTTTTTTGCGATCATGTCTTTTACGATCTTGTCGATATACTTTAAGGAATCAGAGGACATGCCTACTCGCTCAGGATCTGCATAGCCTATCCGACCGATGGATGAGATAAACAAACCCATGCCAGATTTAATGTTTTTGCTCGCAGATACTGGAAGTTTTCCTTTTATATCTATGACTCCCATCAGTGCTTGTGCGGCCTTATCTTGGTTTATCGGATCCTCACTATAGGCCATGAGTATCGTCGGTATATTTTCAAATGGTTTAAGAGCATACGGACTCCCAAAAACGGTCAACACTATATCTGTCTTAGTCGATAATCGCTGTATGAGTGTCGCTTGTCCCTTGGTTAATCCAAATTTCTTAGACTCATACTTACTCATGTCGTGTGTACTTACAAAGACTACATCAAAGTCGCTGAGCTTCTTGAGCATGGAGTCTATATCTGCTTGACTCAGGTTTTTAGATATAGAATGATGGGTGACATCCATAAACGAAGAAAGCCTTTTCTGGAATGGTGTCTCAGTCGTACTCCCTATTGCGAGACTGGCAAATGTTCGATTTTTGGTTCGTGTAATGGGAATAAGTGATGCTTGATTTTTGACCATAGTCAGGGCATTCTCGATCAGTTTTTCTTTGAGGACTAGAGCCTCGGCATCATGTATGTCTCGATCTATGTCTTTGATGTTTTCTATAATCGGACTTTGGCGTAAGCCTAACATGTATTTAAAGGTCAATATCTTTTTTACACTGGCATCTACTTTGGACCACTTAATCTTACCCTCATCGATATACTCCTTAATCGTCTCGATGGCTTTAGGGATATCCTCTGATAATAAGAGTACATCGTTTCCGGCGAGTAGTGCCTCTGCCTCTGACTGTCCTGGCTCGAAGTGCTTAGTGACTCCCTTCATATCGAGGGCATCGGTCATGACTAGACCTTTATACTTATACTCATTTTTAAGAATCCCGGTAACGGCATTGAGCGATAGGGTTGTCGGTCTGTTTTTACGATCATCGATGGCCGGCATATGGACATGTGCCACCATCATGCTTCCGATATCCTTTGCCAGTGATCGGAAGGGCATCAGTTCTATATCGTTTATCCGATCCATATCATGGGTGATAACTGGTAGG
>CALDEN010000343.1 GCA_937942405.1 uncultured Saprospiraceae bacterium | reverse complement strand
CCATCCTTTTCGAGTTCTTCTCTAATCTCCTTCATGCGATTACGCATATTTAATCTTTGCTTAAAAATTCCTTTACCTACGTGTATTCGTGATAGAGCTTTGGGATTCATTCGTTTATAGTAATTCCTTAAAGTTATGAGTCCACCCGTATGGTCACCGTGATTATGACTTAAGATGACGTCTTGTACATTGGACAAATCTATGCCGAGTTCCTCTGCGTTATTGAGAACTGTTTCCGTTTTCCGTCCAGTATCAAAAAGTATTTGTTTTCCATCCACCTCGACCAGTGCAGAATATCCCCACTCTCCGAGCCCTTGATTTGCAACCATTGTAGAAAGCGTTGTTACTTTGAGCGACCCTACGGTTTTCATATTCGATATAGACGCATTAACTTTTTCTTGTTTTTCCTTATCGGTACATCCTACAAAAAATAAAAAAATGGAAATTATAAAAAGCACATTTTGTAATCTCATATTCTTTTAGATCCTAATCTATTCTGATTAGTTGAGCAACTATAATTATAATCGAACATTAACAATTCGTTTAAAGAAGATGTTAAAAGTTTCTGTGTATCAACTTCCTTATCAGAGTTCTACATCCCGAGCACGTACAAGCCTATCTGCCCCTTACAAATTTGGCAACCCTTTTTTTCTTCCACCACTTCATAAATTCTTCTTCCTCCATATTGCTGAAATCAGGATTATCCTCCTCCCTAACGAAACTAATTCCCACGAGTATCTCAATTTGCCTATCTGTAAAGCCCAATAGATCGAGGGTTTCTGCATCGAGGAAGCCTATTTTCAGATCATTATCAAATTGAAATTCATAAAGGGCGTCTTTTAGTACACTATTAAATTCACTGATTTCTTTATCGTCCAAATATCCTTCCTTTTCCAATGCACTAGAAATCTCGAGTATTACTCGTGGAGTAATTTGACCTTGACATACTACTCTATGCTTTGTTGATGTTTCAATAGTGATGTTCGGGTCATTAGGAATTGCCTTAATCTTAAAAAACGGATGATTAGAATCTGTAATTAAGCATGCAAATCTTCCCTCCCGAACTGATAATTGAGGAATTTTGATCAACTTGCTGGGAGGTCTTCTCCTTTGGATAAAAATCCGATCTTCTACCCTATGGATGGGATAATATAATTTTTGTCTAAAACTCAAGTCGTAAAAATCGACCTCCTTGGATTCATCCAATAAATAGAAAATAAATTCTTCCTCATCCTTATCCTTCAAATATTGAGATAGTACCGCAGGAGATCTAAAGTAAATAGAATCCTCCGTAGTCTCGTATGCATACATATCGATATTCAGCTCCGACTGGCCTAAACAATATCCATCACACTTAAGATACGGAAAATCATATTTCGGTTTGTTCGTTCGCTTTTGCGAAAAGCCATTAACCATAACTGTAAGACTCATTGCTATGATCCAGTAAATTCTATTTTGATTCATTTATTCTATCCTGATTGAGTTTAAAGTTAAGGATGATTCGGCTATAGATTTTGATCGTTACAATTATTTGTTCTGATCAGTTTACTAAATTTACTTTTTGTAGTGTTCGGCAAGTATGGAATTATATGCTTGAGCTCACTAGATTTTTTTAAACTCAGCAAAAGTTCATTCTCATGACAAAGACTGTTATCCTACTCGGAAGCTCTAGAAGTAAAGGCAATACCTACAAGATCGTGCAACAGCTCATGACTAGGCTCGATGCAGACCTGATCGATCTGAACGAGTATACCATCAGCCCATACGATTATGAAAGTAAAAATAGAGGCGATGATTTCCTACCCTTGATTAAACGTATAGCAGACGATTATGACCGACTTATCGTGGCTACCCCAGTCTATTGGTACACCATGAGTGCGACACTTAAGATCTTCTTTGATCGATTATCGGACTGCATCCGCATCGAAAAAGAAACCGGAAGAAAACTCAGGGGTAAATCCCTAGGAGCCTTATGTTGTGGATCGGAAGCCATGCCTACTCCAGCATTTTTTACCCCTATAAAAATGAGTGCGGACTATCTAGGCATGAACTACATAGGAGACGTCCACACATGGATCAGCGATACGGATATAGAGGAAGACGTAAAGGACATAATCAATGACTTTGCCTCTCAACTAGTATAAAGCGTAGTTATATATATAAGTTTCTTTAATATATCATACCTTTACGCCTTTTAACTTCTTTTTCAGTCTCTCGTAGGATGAAAGTGAGCAAGTGATATATTATGAAATTTAGAGACTTAGGGCTTATCGAGCCAATATTAAAAGCATTAAACGATAAAAACTATACAGAGCCGACTCCGATCCAGGAGCAAGCAATTCCTATCATTTTAAGAAATCAGGACATACTCGGATGTGCTCAGACAGGTACTGGTAAGACAGCGGCTTTTGCCATTCCGATTATACAACTGATCCAACAAAAAGAAACTCATCAAGGCAAACCAAAATTAAGAGCACTCATCGTTACTCCTACACGAGAGCTAGCTATACAGATAGACGAAAACATCGCTGAGTACTCTAAGTATACAAACCTGAAACATGCCGTTATTTTCGGTGGAGTAAAACAAGGGAAGCAAGTAACAAAACTGCGTAATGGAGTACATATTCTTACCGCTACCCCGGGTAGACTATTAGACCTACAGGACCAAGGGCACATCAATTTTAATGACATCAAACTATTTGTCCTGGATGAGGCAGACAGAATGCTGGACATGGGATTTATTCATGATATCAAAAAACTGATCAGAATACTTCCAGAAAAAAGACAATCGCTGTTCTTCTCAGCGACGATGCCTGAAAACATATTTAAGCTATCTAGAACGATACTTAATGATCCTGCTAAAGTAGAAATCACCCCAGCCTCTACAACGGCTGATACCGTAAAGCAAGAGGTCTACTTTACCAATATGTCTACTAAACGAGATATGCTCGTACATCTCTTAAAAACAGAGATAGACGACCAAGTACTGATCTTCCACAGAACCAAACATGGTGCAGATAAGATCGTACGCTATCTAAAAGGGAGAGACATTAGATCTGTAGCTATACATGGTAATAAATCGCAGAATCAGAGACAGGCCGCTCTCAAAGATTTTAAAAGCGGGAAAGTAAACATCATGATCGCTACAGATATCGCCTCTAGAGGGATCGATATCGATAAACTGAAGTATGTCATCAATTTTAATATCCCCAATGTAGCAGAGGACTATGTACACCGTATCGGTCGTACAGGTAGAGCCGGTGAAAGTGGTAGAGCAATGTCCATCTGCGAACCAGAAGAAAATGCATTCCTCAAAGATGTCATGAAACTTGTCGGAAATAAAATAAAGACCATAAACGATCATCCGTTTCCGCAGACAGATAAGCCGATGACGGAACGAGAGAAAAAAGAATTCAACAAACAAAAAGAAGCCAAAAAGAGAGAAATGATCGCTGCAAGAAGAGCAAGTGGTCAGAATCGTGGCTCTAGGCAAAAAAGTAAGTCTAATTATAGAAGATAAAAAATCACATGAGAGTCTTAGTCAGTATTTGTATCCTATTCTGTATGGCCAGTTGCTGTAATGAAGAATCATTTGAAACTAAGACTCTACGCATTTTTCTAGAAAATACCCATCGCTATATCCCTACGACTTTTGAGACTTTTACCGAACAAATACTTGTAAAAGAAGCCTATCATGAAGGGGCTACCTTTGAATCGGTCACAGAACAGGTCTTACTAAAAGATACCTATACTGCCTACCGTATTTCCAGTCAAACAGACATACAAGTGGTAACCGATGCTGAGTCTTACAGGATTAACACCCTACCCTGTATTACATTCTACGATGAGGAGGACTTTCAAGAAACTGAAGTTCCAGCCATCTACGAAACGAGAACCTACCAACGATTAGCTCAAGACGGCAACGGTCCATTCCATGAAGCTAGTTATACTACTCGTACATTCCAGCGAGTATTCGATCCGGCAATCCTGATCCCTATCACCCCTGACCAGCGAGCATCCATCGATTTTGAATTTAATGTTTCTGCGGAAGTTTCATTAGATAGCTTCCTGCGTAATCAGCTGCTTCAACAAGGAATTACGGATTGTCTGCTTGAGGGTTCTTATGTGCTTGTGGAGTAAAATTATTTTATAACCCGAAAGCCCAATCAGTAATTCTAAGCAGGTATACGCTCATCCATCAGTCTAAACCACAATGGAGGCACTAAGCTTATGAGCATCGACGCAGGATAACCATAGGGCAGCTGAGGACTCGCATCATGATGGTCGAGGACTTGAAATTTTTTGGCCGATTTATAATGATGATCTGAGTGTCT
>CALDEN010000342.1 GCA_937942405.1 uncultured Saprospiraceae bacterium | reverse complement strand
CTATTTAAAGAAGAGTACGCTCTCCCATTTGACTTAAAAACCGATTATTTTAAAAAACAATCAAAAAGATACAATCTCGAGGTTCTGCCCACTGTCGTAATCTATGACGAACGAGAAGAAAAGATTTTATACCAAGGTCGTATAGATAATCGATTTTATGGAGTCGGAAAACAAAGACAAATCACCACCCACAATGATTTAATAGCTGCTTTAGAAGCCATTACAAAACAGCAAGCTATTGAGCAAAAATCGACACAGCCCGTCGGTTGTTTTATTAACTTTGCAGATAACATTTCTAGATCTAATTAAATAATTTTTATGAAAAATCTAATACTTAGCTTTATTCTACTATCCTTATCGACTATAGGCTTTAGCCAAACGTTTACAGAGGATATCGCTGAAATTATTTATAACAAATGTTCAAACTGTCACAGAGCTGGAGAAATAGGTCCTCAGTCTTTTACTAATTATGAAGAAGTAAAGAACTGGGCACAGACTATAAAATATGTGACCTCGACAAGATATATGCCTCCTTGGCAAGCAGATCCTAGTTATTCGCACTTTTTGGAAGAAAACTATCTTACGCAAGCTGAGATAAATTTAATCTCGGACTGGGTAGATTCCGGAACACCTGAAGGACCTAGTTCCTCAGAACCACAATTTCCTCAATTTCCTACCGGATCATTACTGGGAGAGCCAGACTTAGTACTGTCATTTGAGCAAGCTCATATCCATGAGGGAGATAACCGTGATGAGTATAGATATTTTGTACTTCCTACCGGACTTACCGAAGATAAGGTGGTAAAGGCGATCGAGTTTAGACCGGGAAATACTAAGATCGTACACCATGCCCTATTATTTGAAGACCTTAATGGCGAGGCTGCGGCCAAAGATGCACAGACTCCAGAATATGGCTTTGAGGGATTCGGTGGATTTACAGATGATCAGTCAGAATTTGCAATCTTAGGACAAAAACAATATCCAGGATACGTTCCTGGTCAGAAACCGATTAGGTTTCCAGATGGCATGGGTCAGACCATGGGAGCAGGAGCAGACTTAGTTGTACAGGTACATTATGCACCATGGTCCGAAGATCAAAGTGACTTGAGCACCGTAAATATTTTCTTTGCTGATGAGACAGAAGTAGTAGATCGATTTGTTCAAGATAGTATCATGTTGCCGTTCAATATTGCTCCAGGAGGTCCACTTGGCTTTTTTGCCTTTAGAATAGATCCTGAAGAAATCAAAACGTTTCATGGTACTTGGGAATTAGAAGAGGATCTCAGCTTTTTGGGGCTATCTCCACATATGCATCTATTGGGTGCAGACTGGGAAGTATATATCGAGCATACCGATGGTAGCAGAACCAATTTGATCAAAATACCAGAATGGGATTTTAACTGGCAAGGAAATTATTTCTTTCCTAAGCTCTTGACCGCTGAGGCTGGCTCTATCGTTCATGCCTTTGCAACCTATGATAATACTAGTGAAAACCCTAATAACCCTACCATCCCTCCTAAAACGGTCAGATGGGGGGAGTTTACGGACGAAGAGATGTTCTATCTGCCTTTATCTTATGTTCCTTATCAAGATGGTGACGAAAACATCATTTTCGATGCTACACTTAATAGTGATGATGCGGCTATTGCCAATCTTGCTGAGCTCAAACCCCTCTTTCCTAATCCTGTAAAAGACTTTGTCAATATAGATTTCAGTCTGGAATATGGAACAGTAGTTTCAATACAACTAATCGATATAAATGGTAAAGTACTCCGACAACTAAGGAATAAGGAATTTTTTGGAATAGGCAATCAGTCTATCAATTTCCGAACAGATTATCTCCAATCAGGAACTTACTTTATCAAACTAGAAGGAGAAAATTTTTCTTTGACAGAAAAGTTTGTAAAGCTTTAAACAGAAATAATAAAAATTAAACATTAATTAAAGGCTGCTTAATTGCAGCCTTTTTAATTTAGCAGTATGAACTTGGAAAATTTAGATGTAAACGGCAAAAGAGTATTGGTACGAGTAGATTTCAATGTACCGCTCAATAACGATTATAGTATCAGTGATGATACCAGAATACTCAAAGCTCTTCCTACCCTTCTTTATTTAAGAAATCAAGGAGCTTCTATCATATTGATGTCGCACCTCGGCCGTCCTCAGAAAAAACTGAATGATGATGGTTCTATCAATAAAGAAAAGTTCACTCTAAAAAATATTGTAGCTGGTCTATCCGAAAGATTAAACTGTCCTGTGCAGTTTTCTGAATCGGCATTCGGAACGGATGCTTTAGAAAAAAGTTTAGCTCTTAAGCCTGGAGAAGTATTATTGCTAGAAAATACTCGATTCTATAAGCAAGAAGCCAAAGGAGACATAGAGTTTGCATCTAGATTAGCTGCTTTGGGTGATTTTTATGTAAATGATGCATTCGGTACGGCACATAGAGCACATGCTTCTACGACCACCGTTGCACGATTTTTCCCTAAACATAGAAAGTCATTTGGTTATTTATTACATAGCGAGATAGAGAGTGCAGATAGGCTACTCAATAGTCCTAAACGACCCGTAATCGCAATCGTAGGTGGGGCCAAAGTCTCAGATAAAATTAAACTTCTCGAACGACTACTCGAAAACGTGAACACCATCCTAATAGGTGGAGGTATGGCATATACATTTACAAAAGCACAAGGAGGTAAGATAGGAACTTCATTATGTGAAGATGATTGCCTGGAGCTCTCTCTTAGTATATTAAAAAAGGCCAAAGCCAATAACGTAGACATTTTCTTACCTCAAGACAATGTATGCCTAGAAAATTTTGAAGACAAACCAGGCACCATGTTCCCCGCAGACCAAATCCCAGACAATATGATGGGACTCGACATAGGGCCTAAAACAATCGAAGAATTCTCGGAACATATTTTAAATTCTGCTTCGATTCTTTGGAATGGACCATTAGGAGTATTTGAGTTTGAAAACTATAATACAGGGACTTATGCCATTGCTCAAGTTGTAGCCGATGCTACTGCTAAAGGAGCCTATTCATTAATAGGCGGTGGTGATTCCGTATCAGCTGTAAATAAATCTGGACTTGCTGATAAAGTCAGTCATATCTCTACAGGTGGAGGAGCCATGCTAGAGTATCTTGAGGGTAAAACGCTTCCCGGAATCAAGGCCATGAATGAATAGATCTAAGTCTATTTTCCCTATTTATTACTTTTAATCTAATCGTTGGACTAACAATACCAAAGTAAGGACTGTTGTAGCCTGAGCGACGCTATCCGCTAGTACTCGACCCCAATCGATCGGTTCTTTTTCTTGCTTAGCTTTCAAGACATCTACGGCTTTATATCCGACTTTGATGATTGATCCTTTTTTAACTTCTGGGTATCGTTTAAAGATGATATTGTTCTTGGTCTTCTTTATTTGTCCATTTGCATGTTCTACAAACACAGCATTTTTATTGCCATCGTCTGCAATCCCTCCTGCGTATTCATTAATATAAAAGTCCGCCCTTTTACCCGGGTGAAAAGGAACATTTATTTCATTACCATCACCGATTGCATCTGTAGAAATCACTTCAGAAACACGAGTAGCT
>CALDEN010000341.1 GCA_937942405.1 uncultured Saprospiraceae bacterium | reverse complement strand
ATCGATAACACCTGCTTTTTTCAGATCTACATATTTATCCGTTCTAGCATTATATCCTTCTGACCCTTTACTGCTTAACACTTTATGGAAAACAACAGATCCATCTACACCTGCATTATCTGCAATCGTTCTGATCGGTGCTTCTAAAGCTTTCATTACGATTTTGATTCCCAAGTTTTGGTCTTCATTATCGCCTTCTAGCTTGTTTAAGCCTTTAATAGCTCTCACTAGAGCTACACCTCCACCAGCTACGATACCTTCTTCTATCGCTGCTCTAGTGGCATGTAATGCATCATCTACTCTGTCTTTCTTCTCTTTCATTTCGACTTCAGTCGCCGCACCTACATAAAGTACAGCTACTCCACCTGAAAGCTTAGCTAAACGCTCTTGAAGTTTTTCCTTGTCATAATCAGATGTTGTAGTCTCGATTTGAGATTTTATCTGGTTAATTCTAGCATTGATGCTTTTTTGAGTACCTGTTCCATTTACAACAGTAGTATTGTCTTTATCTATGGAAATCTTCTCACAAGTACCTAAATGATCAAGTTCAACGTTTTCTAGTTTGTATCCTTGCTCTTCTGAGATAACCGTTCCTCCTGTAAGAATGGCAATATCTTCTAGCATCGCTTTTCTTCTATCTCCGAAACCTGGAGCTTTTACAGCCACTACTTTAAGTCCACCTCTGAGTCTGTTTACGACTAATAATCCTAGAGCTTGAGAATCTACATCCTCCGCAATGATTAATAATGGTTTTCCCGCTTGTGACGCTTTTTCTAAGATCGGAACGATGTCCTGAACATTAGAGATTTTTTTATCGTGGATAAGTACTAGTGGATGTTCGTACTCTGCGATCATCTTTTTAGAATCCGTGATAAAGTATGGGGACAAGTAGCCTCTGTCAAACTGCATACCTAGTACTTCGTCTACGTATGTATCTGTTCCTTTGGCTTCTTCTACAGTGATAACTCCGTCTTTAGAAACTCTTTCCATTGCATTAGCGATGAGAGAACCTATTTCTTCGTCGTTATTAGCAGAGATTGCAGCTACCTGTTGGATTTTTTTGAAATCGTTACCGATCGATTCACTTTGCTTTTTGAGAGCGGCAACCACATTTTCTACTGCTTGTCCGATACCTCTTTTCAGATCCATAGGATTAGCACCTGCGGCTACATACTTCATACCTGCAGTAACTAATGCCTGAGCAAGTACAGTAGCAGTAGTCGTTCCATCACCAGCGAGATCTGCTGTTTTTGATGCAACTTCTTTTGCCATTTGAGCACCCATGTTTTCTACTGGATCTTCTAATTCTATTTCTTTTGCTACTGATACACCATCTTTAGTAATAGCTGGAGCACCAAAACTTTTTTGAATGACAACATTTCTACCCTTAGGGCCTAATGTTACTTTTACTGCGTTAGCAAGGGCGTCTATACCTGCCTTTAATTTTGCTCTTGCTTCCGAATTGAAGCTAATTTCTTTAGCCATTTTCTTTTCAGTTTTTTAGTTAAGAATAATAATTAATAAAAGTGTTTAATTAAAGAATCACGAGGATATCATCCTCTCTCATGATTAGATAATCGTCACCTTTCCAGTTTAACTCCTGTCCTGAATATTTTCCGTAAAGGACTTTGTCACCGACTTTAACCGTCATTTTGTTATCGTCTTTTCCTGGACCTACAGCTATGACCTTACCTTGTTGAGGTTTTTCTTTTGCTGTGTCTGGAATGATAATGCCACCAGATGTCTTGGTATCTGCTGGTGCTGGTTTAACGACTACTCTGTCATTGATTGGTTTCATAGCAGACTATTTGTTTATAATACGTGATAAATATGATTTACACTCTAGAATAGCATAATCTATACCATTAGTAACTATCTGTCATAATGCCATGAAAAGCGTACGAGAATATGTAGAATCGGAAAAATTGACTTTAGGCTATTGCCAAAATGTCTATTTGTCTTATTGTGAAAGTAGAGGAATATCTCCTCCAGCAGATCCACCATTTACGATAATGGCAGTCATGATACACAGAACGAATAGCGTAATCGCTAAACCCCAAGTAACTTTTTCTATAAAATCTGCAGATCTTGCAGCTCCGAACATTTGGTTAGCTCCTTGGCCTCCAAATGTAGAGTCTACACCACCTCCTTTAGGATTTTGGATTAGTATTACTACTGTCAGCAATACACAAACGATTGCTATGATTAAAGTGAGAAAAGTTATACCCATGGGTCTTACTTCTGTTTAAGTTTTCTAATTTTCGATGCAAAGAAACTACTTTTTTCAGGATTTAACAAACGTAAACGTTCATATACCTTAATGGCCTTTTTATAATGGCCTTGTTTAGTGTAGAGTTTTGCAAGAGTTGCGGTTGCAATTTCTTCTTTTTTGACGACACTAGACTTCACTAATTGCTTTAGAGAAGTTTTAGGTTTGGTCTTTGAAGATTTCTTTTTTGTTTTGGATTTTGTCTTTTTACTTTTTTTAGATAGCCATTCTGAGAATTTTAATCGTTCTTTTTTAGAACTGATCGGGGCTTTTTTCTTTGAACTGAGCTTCTTTTTATCTGTAGAGCTGGTCGTGTTGGCTACTTTTTTCTCAGCCTTTATTTTTTTATTTTGGCTAGAAGCCAATGAACTATAAGAGCTGTTCTTTTTTATTTCTTTTTTTACCGGAGTATCCTTTACTACCTGAGTAGTGGTTTTTGGAGTTTTAGCTGCTACTGTTTTTATCGTTGCAGATCCCTTCGTGTTCTTTCTACTTCTTGTGTTTTTAGTTTTTGGAAGCTTAGGGCTAGAAATCGCTGTTGTTTTGATTTCTACCTTAGAAAGAATGTCTTTCCAGTCAGGTAGTGGTGGATTGATCGGGCTGACTTGGAGAATCTTAACTGCTTGACTTTTCCTCACATAGGCTCTCTTTTTGACCCTAGGAGCGGCTTTAGTTTGGATTTGTGTTTTTTTAGAGCCCGCGGTTATGCTTTTCTTTTGAGTGCTAAGAGTAGATTTAGTAGTGTTCGTTTTTTTAGCAGTCGTTTGGCTTTTTGCTTTAGCAGTGGGAGTTGCTTTTACTTCTTTTACTGCTTTTGTAGTATCTACGGGTTGAGTCTTTTTTGAATCTGGTTTAACTAGGCTCAGTTTAGATTCTAATGGGTTTATTCGATCTTTTTTAAGATTTAAGATCTTTTTGCCTGTTTTTTTAGCCGTTTTGGGTGCTTTCTTAACTATTCTGATGAGTAAGGATGGATCGCTTTCATTGAGCTCTAAAGCTGATTTTAGTTCTGTAGATGGAGTATGATCCGTGCTACTGATGAGATAGTCTTTGAGCCCTTCCGGAGATAGTTCTTTCTTTATCAGCAGTTCTTTTAACTGAGATATATAAGGATATTTTTTGGCGGCAGCCTTTAAAGTAGACAATGGTAGAGCGTCTAACTTCTCTACGTTTCCTAAACAACCTAATATTTCTTGCAATTCCATCTAGTCGCTAAAGTATAATTAATTACCAATTCGTAAATGCTTTATTAAAAACATCCTCTGTCAATTGTATAAATATATCATCAATCAGGCCATCTTCTATACTTTGAAGGTCTGCAGAGCTGTCATAGTCTTGAAAAAAGGAGAAATTATTGGACCAGTCATCATCTTCTTTCAGCGTATTACTGAAGTTTACCTTGATACGGATTTCTAGTCTATTGAGTGCGGTGGTATTTCCCTCCTCTGGTGCTACGGAATTTACAGAATAATCTACGATCTCACCAGAGAAGTTTATATGTGGGTCAGTTTCTACATATTGCAGTCTGGACTCATTGGTTACTTTTCTACGTAGTGCTTCTGCAAATTTTTGACTGATGTCCGAAGGGGAGTTACGTGCTCGCTTACTTACATTGAAATCTTCTACATAGAAGGTGTCGACATCTGGAGGAATACTGATTCCCTTGAAGCTATAAAATATGCAAGAACTCTGAGTAAAAAGAAATAGGATTAAAAATATACGCATCTGTTATTCTTCGATTTTGTATTGATTTATCTTTCTGTATAACGTACGTTCTGATATTCCTAATTCGTCGGCGGCATCTTTTCTTCTACCTCGATACTTTTTAAGTGCTTTTTTGATGTATTCTTTCTCCATTTCTTCTAAAGACAGGGACTCGATGACTTCTTCTGCTTTCTGATAATCTTCTTGTTCTCCTTTGGTAATGATGATCGGCCTTTCATGAGTGGCTCTGTCTCGCTCGTAATCTTGAAAGTTATCGACCACCTTACGTTCCATCTCAGAAGGGTAGCTCGTGAGATTAGGAGATATTTTATTGAACGATCCCATATCTGGCATATCTAGATCGTTAGAACGGATGAGTTCATATACGAGTGACTTGACATCATTGAGGTCGTTTTTCATCTCAAAAAGAAATTTATAGAGAATCTCTCGTTCTTCAAAGGTTTGCTCAGAGGATCTAGACTTAGCCCTAGCAGGTAGATTTGTGTCGAATATGGTAGGCACTATAGATATCAGGTCTTGCAAGCTGATGGCTTTTTCTTCCGAGAGTACAGATAGCTGTTCTACCACGTTTCTTAGTTCTCGAACATTTCCTGGCCAGGTGTATTTTTCGAATGCTAGTCGGGCTTCTTCAGACAGTTTGATAGAGTCTGTGTTATATTTTTCTGCAAAGTCCACAGAGAACTTTCGCATAAGCATATAGATATCTTCTCTTCTTTCTTTGAGAGAGGGGACTTTTATCGGTACGGTATTCAGTCGGTAATAAAGGTCTTCTCTAAATTTTCCTTCTTTTATTTTAGTGACGAGGTCTACGTTAGTCGCCGCGATGACTCTGATGTCTGTTCGGAGCATTTTGCTCGATCCTACTTTTATAAACTCACCAGATTCTAATATTCTAAGGAGGTACGCTTGAGTATCCATGGGCATTTCGCCGATCTCGTCTAGGAATATGGTCCCTCCGTTAACGGTTTCAAAATAACCTTTACGATCACTGGTCGCTCCTGTAAAAGCTCCTTTTTCATGGCCAAATAGTTCAGAGTTTATCGTTCCCTCAGGAATAGCTCCAGTGTTTATAGCGATAAATTTATTATGCTTACGAGGACTGAGATCATGTATGATGCGAGAAAACACTTCCTTACCGACGCCACTCTCTCCCTGAATGAGGACACTGAGGTCTGTAGAAGATACACGTTGAGCAGTATTCAGAGCTCTATTGAGCAAAGGGGATTTCCCTATAATACCGAATCGTTGTTTTATACCTTGAAGTGTTGCTGCCATATATATTCCTTATGCCTCTACGATCGTTCCTTTCAGCGTAGCTCTAGTTACGTCATCTATTTTCACATGAGTGTAGTCACCTATGTTTAGTCCTTCTTTTCTAGGGAAGATGACCATTTTGTTTTGGCTGTTTCTTCCTTTAAAATGCAGGTCGGATCGTTTAGAAAGTCCCTCGATGAGTACTTCAAAAGTTTTTCCGATGTCTTTTAAATTATGTCTGTGAGAGAGATCCATCTGTAGATCTACGACGTCTTGAAGTCTACG
>CALDEN010000340.1 GCA_937942405.1 uncultured Saprospiraceae bacterium | reverse complement strand
ATTAGGTCTGGGTACAGCGTATATCGCTGGTTTTAAATATGGACTTAATCATGGATTTGATTATTTGTTTGAGATGGACGCTGATTTCAGCCATGATCCCGCTAAGCTTAATGAAATGTTACAAGAGTGCAAAAAGCCGGAAGTAGATTTAGTAGTAGGTTCTAGATACATCTCAGGAGGTGGTATTAAAAACTGGTCTAAATACAGACTGTTTCTTTCATATTCTGCATCTATATATGTTAGGCTGATATCTAATATCAAAGTAAGAGATCTTACCGCAGGCTTTATATGTTACAGTAGAAGTGTGCTAGAAATTCTAGATCTAGATAAGATTAAGCTTAAAGGTTATGGATTTCAGATCGAAATGAAATATGCCGCTCATTGTAATGATTTTAACATCCACGAGGTTCCGATTATTTTTAAGGATAGAGAGCTAGGAACTTCTAAAATGGATTCAAGTATCATCTTTGAAGCAATTCTAGGCGTATTGCAAATGAAAATAAAATCCTTTTCTGGTTACTATCGATCCAGGTAGTCATTTGTAATTTCACTACTTCTCATATTATTTCCAATTCTCTAGTTTAGCTTGGTTAAGCCATATGCATACAACTTCGGTGAAATTAAAGGTCATTTAAACCGGCTTCACTTAACTCTATTTCTAACTCCTAAATTTATAGGCAACCTTTTTATATATTAATTATTTTAATATATGATATAAGTGTGAATATTAATTTGCACTTTTACAGGTATATACACATTATAAATTTATTTAATATAAATAATCTATATTTATATCGTATTTAAGAAGCACTTTAAAGTAAGTGACTTTTATTGAAAATCACAGAAAAAGCAATTGTGTAAGCAATTTATTTACAATATGTATTTTATTTGCTTACAGCGATCTAGATATTAAAAAAATAAATATATGTTTTTGCTTATAAAGTGTTAGAAAGTGGGAGAAAGTGGGAATTAGAACTAGATTTGAGTAACCAATTGATAATAAGGTTATTCTATGTACCACCTGAAAGGAGAATATGAGTGTAAAGCTGATGCCAAAGGAAGGCTTAGGTTACCCTCATCTCTAATCAAGCAGTTAGACGAAGCAGGTACATTAAACTTTACGATCAATAGGGGATTTGAGCAGCATCTTATGCTGTATCCCAGTGACGTTTGGGATAAAAAGACGAAAGAAATAAACAAGCTGAATTTATATAATTCTAAGGAACGTGCAGTTGTGAGGTACTTCTATAGAGGTGCTACCGAGTTGACGCTCGACAAAGCAGATCGAATTCTATTGCCCAAGTCTCTGATGGAGTATGCAGGTATAGATAAGGAGGTAGTTGTATTTGCGTACAACGAAGTCATCGAGGTGTGGTCCAAGGAAAAGTATGAGCAGATGCTTGATCAAGAGCCAAAGGAATTTGGGGAGATTACTGAAAATATTTTCAATAGTAATCAATCAGAGCAGAGTCAAGATGGATTATCATAAGCCCGTATTGTTGCATGAAAGTGTGGCTGGGTTAAATGTAAAGAAAGATGGAGTGTATGTGGATGTCACCTTCGGTGCAGGTGGGCATTCTAGAGAGATCATCAAAGCTTTAGGTGTTAAAGGACATCTATACGGAGTAGATCAAGATGAAGATGCAGTAGCAAATGTGTTGGATTCTCAAAATTTTACCTTTTTAAAATCCAATTTTAAGTGGGTGGGTAATTTCTTGCAACTCCATGGGGTTTTGAAAGTTGATGGAATTTTGGCTGATTTAGGGGTTTCCTCTCATCAGTTTGATGTGCCGGATAGGGGGTTTACGTATAGAGATGATGGTCCGTTAGATATGAGGATGAATCAAGGTGCAGAAAAGTCTGCCGCTGATGTACTTAATTCCTACAAGTTGGAAGAATTGATAAGTGTGTTTAGTGAGTATGGTGAGGTAAGGAATTCTAAGACATTGGCTAGAAAGATTATCGAGCAGAGAGATCGAGCATTGTTTAATACCATAAACGATCTCTTGATGATTGTGGAAGAAATATTTATGGGAAGTAGACCTAAGTATTTTGCTCAAGTATTCCAGGCATTGCGTATAGAAGTCAATGATGAGATGAGAGTCTTGGGAAGATTTTTGGAGCAATGCAATGATCTGGTAAAAGTAGGGGGTAGGTTGAGTGTGATCAGTTATCATTCATTAGAAGACAGGCTTGTAAAGAAGTTTATAAAAGCAGGAAATGTAAGTGGTAAAGTAGAGAAGGATGATTTTGGAAGATCATTGAGTACATGGAAAGCGATAAATAAAAAAGTGATTTTGCCGACGGAGGAGGAAATTGGAATCAACTCCAGAGCAAAAAGTGCAAAATTGAGAATTGCAGAAAAAATTTAGCATGGCTGAGGCTCAAAATAAGAAAACTACAAAACAACAATTCAAGGGAATTGATAAGCTGTATGATAACTTTCCGTTTATCTGCTTCATCGCTCTACTGACTGTAATATATATATCAGTAGCTCATGGTGCAGAGAAAAAGGCAAGGAAAATACAGGCCTTGCAGACTCAAGTAGAGGAAGTAAGGTGGCAGTATGAAGATGTTAGGCATAAGCTTATATATCAAAGTACTCAATCGCAGTTGGCTGAAAGATTAAAAGAAAGAAATCTTAATATTTCAACGACTGTTCCTAGAAAATTGAAAGATTAGATTGGAGACATACTATGGAGCGAAAAAATGAATTACTGATACGAGCGTACCTCGTGATGCTACTTTTTGTAGTGTTGACAGTAGTGATATTTTATCGAGTAGTAAAAATAAGTCTCATAGAAGGGGAGCAATGGAGGTCTGTAGGTGGTAAAAATGTAAAAATGGCTCCACTAAATGCAGAAAGAGGGAATATCTATTCTGATGATGGATCTGTTTTAGTGACATCGCTACCGTTCTTTGACATTCGGATGGATTTAATGGCATCGAGAGATGCTGTCTTTTATGAAGGCGTTGATTCATTGGCACATATGCTTCATAGTAATGTGGATTCTAGTAAGTCTGCTGCGACATGGAAAGATGAAATGGTCAGTGCTAGAAAAAATGAACTTCCAGGAAGAAAGTATTTTAGGATAGCCAATGATATTACCTATAATCAGCTGCTGAAAATAAAGCAGTTTCCGATTTTACGTAAAGGGAGATACGGTGGGGGATTGATTGTAGAAAAAAGAACGGTTAGGGAAAAGCCTTTTAAATCTTTGGCTCAACGAACTTTAGGTGAGGTAAGGGATAATGCTCCAGATTTCGGGTTGGAATCTTATTTTGATGAAAACTTAAAAGGTCAGACAGATAGCTTGTTGATGAAACGTATTCCAGGTGGAAAGTGGATTCCGGTATACGATGTATCTGATTTTATCGCCAAGCAAGGGGATGATCTGTATACTACGCTGGATGTGGATATACAAGATATAGTGCAGAAAGAATTGCTTAATTCCTTAGTTTCTAATAAGGCCAAAGGAGGTTCTGCAGTTGTGATGGATGTGAAGACGGGTGCAGTAAAAGCGATATCAAATTTTAAATGGTCGGAAAAGCAACAGGGTTATGTCGAGTCATATAATCATGCAGTAGGTACCTTGTCGGAGCCTGGTTCTACATTTAAAACAGCAACGGTTTTGGCACTATTGGATGATGGCTATGTCGCAGAAGATACTCAAGTAGATTTAAATAAAGGAAAAAAGAAGTTTTATTCAGAGTATATGTATGACTCTAGTCCTCATGGAATTGGTAAAACGGATTTAAAAAATGCTTTTGCGATATCCTCTAACGTAGGTATAGCGACGCTGGCATTTGATTATTATGAACGAAGAGATAGTGGTCGTATAAATTTTAGATCAAAGCTTTCTAAGTTCAGATTAGATAAGAAGGTAGGAATAAAGCTAGAGGGAGAAGACGCTCCTAGAATAAAAAACCCTACAGCTGATGAAGGCTGGTCAGGAACTACTATTCCTTGGATGGCTCATGGTTATGAGTTGCAGATGACTCCGTTGCAGATATTGGCTTTTTACAATGCCATCGCAAACGGAGGAAGATATATGAAGCCATACCTCGTTAAGGAGATACGTAGAGATGGTAAAGTGTTGGAAGAGTTTAGGCCTAGAGGAACGAGGAGTTCTATCGCTAGTAAAAAAGCGATAAAGGCCATGCAGAATATGTTAGAAGAGGTAGTGCTTACAGGAACTGCCAAAAGTCTTAAGTCGGATGTTTTAGATTATGCTGGCAAGACAGGGACCTCTCGGGCAAATTATAAAGATGAAGAAGGAAAGGAAACATACAATGCATCGTTTGCAGGGTATTTTCCAGCAGATAATCCGAGGTATAGTGTCATGGTTGTAGTGTATCAACCAGAATTAAACTATCACGGAGCCAAAGCAGCAGGGCCTGTTTTTAAGTCGGTAGCAGAAAAAGTGTTTGCGATTAAAAATGATCGTTTTGCACAAGAGGAAATGACTGAGGGTAAAGTAGAATTGCCAGGGAAGCACTCTGGATATGTAGGAGACTTTACAAAGGTTTTTAATCATACAGGTATAGCATATAAAAACGATGCTAATTCTTGGGCGGTATTAGATCCAGCGGATGAAAAAATGAATATTGAAAAAATGAAATTCAATAAATCCCAAGTGCCAAATGTGGCGGGAATGGGATTAAGAGATGCATTATATGTACTGGAAAATTTAGGATTGCAAGTGTATGCGGAAGGAGTAGGAAAGGTGAAGAATCAATCAATAAAACCAGGAACAAAAATAAATGGGCAAGCCATAAACTTGTATTTAAATTAAGGAATGTGAATTCCAAAAAGTTGTTTGAAATATTAGATAAATCACTGATCGTAAGATCAGAAGGATCGCTAGAGCAAAGTGTTACAAACTTAGCCTTCGATTCTAGAAGTGTAGATAGCCAGGGACTATTTTTTGCAGTCAAGGGAGAACTCGCAGATGGTCATAGATTTATAGATGCCGCAATTGAAAATGGTGCGGTCGCTATAGTTTGTGAGGAGTTCCCAGATGTAATAATTCCGGCATGTACATATGTTTTAGTTGATGATGTAAGAAAAGTATTGGCTCTTTCGAGTAATCTGTTTTTTGGTTCGCCTTCCAGGCAATTAAAATTAATAGGGATTACTGGGACTAATGGGAAAACTACAACCTGTACACTGTTGCATCAACTATTTGAAAACATGAATTTTAAAAGTGGATTGATCTCCACGGTAAAGTATGCGTATCCAGGATTTAGTGAGGATTCTAGCCACACTACTCCGGATCCCATAAAGTTAAATCATTTGCTAGCTCAAATGGTGGATGCTCAATGTGAGTATGTGTTTATGGAAGTAAGTTCGCATGCATTAGATCAACAGCGAACTGAAGGAATATTCTTCTCAGGAGGAGTATTTACAAACCTCAGTCATGATCATTTAGATTATCACAATACGTTTAAGAGTTATCTCAATTGTAAGAAGTCATTTTTTGATGGATTAAGTAAAAATGCTTTTGCAATTTATAATGAAGATGATAAGAATGGAAAAGTGATGGTCCAGAACTGTGCCGCTAGTAAAATAGGCTATAGTTTATATTCTTTGGCAGGAGTAAAAGGTAAAATACTAAGTAACTCCATCGAAGGGCTGCAGTTGATCATAAATGATCAGGAAGTATTTACCCGATTAGTGGGTAAGTATAATGCCTATAATATAATGGCCGCATATGCCGTCGCTATAGAATTAGAGGTAGATAGAGACGATGTGCTTCTCGGATTATCTACTTTGAAAGGTGCGGAAGGTAGGTTTGAGTTACTTAAAGGCACAAAGAAAAAAGTATATGGAATAGTGGACTATGCTCATACTCCAGATGCTTTGGAAAAAATTCTTTCGACTCTAGTCGAATTAAGAAAAAAAGAAACAAGACTAATAACGGTAATAGGATGTGGTGGTAATAGAGATGTTGTCAAGAGGCCTAAGATGGCTTATATCGCATCTACATTGAGTGATCAAGTGCTGATCACTAGTGATAATCCTAGAAATGAAAAACCCGATGATATTCTAGACGATATGGAAAAAGGTTTAGAGGGTTTGGAAGATAATGTGATAAGAATTGTGGATAGAAGGCAGGCGATAAAAACGGCTGTAGTACTTGCCAAAGATGAAGATATAATTCTAGTGGCAGGAAAAGGGCATGAAAAATATCAAGATATAAATGGAGTAAAAAGCCCATTCGACGATATTGAAGAATTGAAAAAACTGCTTTTTTGAAAGGCAATTAAAAGAAATAAAGTGATTCTTAAGAGAATCATAGAGATATAAAAGATAGGTTCTATTATCATTCTCAGGTTGGTTTTAACAGTTGTAGTAAGAGTATGTCAGGAGATGTTCTGATTTCTTACTGCACTGTTTTTAAAAACTAAAAAGGGTTTAGAGCTTATTGGATTAAAGAAAAAAAGATGATTCTGAAGGAGTCATAGAGATATACAAGATAGGTTCTATTATCATTCTCAGGTTGGTTTTAACAGTTGTAGTAAGAGTTATGTCAGGAGATGTTCTGATTTCTTACTACACTGTTTTTATCTGTTTTGGGTAGAGGCAAAAATTGGTAGATGTTATATTATTTATTTGATTACTTAGAGTCGAACTATCACTTTCCAGGTGCTAGTGTCTTTCAGTATATCACATTTAGGTCTGCTGTTGCCATTATATTGTCACTTCTGATATCTATCCTATGGGGTAGTGGAATCATACGTTCTTTGAAAAAATTGCAAGTAGGAGAGACTGTTAGAGATTTAGGTCTTGATGGGCAAAAGCAAAAGGAGGGAACTCCGACTATGGGAGGAATTATTATCATTTTGGCGATACTTATTCCATGTCTTTTGTTATCGGATCTTTCAAATATCTATGTTGTAACTATGCTCGTATCTGTAGTGTGGTTATCTCTAATAGGTTTTGCGGATGACTATATAAAAGTCTTTAAGAAAAATAAAGAAGGGCTTAAAAGTAGATACAAGATCTATGGTCAAGTGGGTCTAGGTTTACTTATAGGGCTCATCATGACATTTAATCAAGATGTTGTTGTAAGACTTCCGTATCAAGTAGCTGTTGAAAATAATTACACAATAGTAGATGAGATCGAGCTTACGGTTCCTCAGATTAACAAAGAGGCCAGTGTTCAGAAAATGGCTTACGTAAAAACGCATTTAACAAATGTGCCATTTTTTAAGGGCAACTTATTTGAGTATAAACAGCTCGTTTGGTTTTTAGGCGATAACGCTGCAAAGTTTGCATGGATCATATTTGTGATCATGACTATACTCATTGTAACTGCCGTTTCCAATGCGGCAAATTTGACAGATGGAATTGATGGCTTAGCTACCGGGGTGTCAGCAATCATTGGAGCGGCACTAGGTATTTTGGCATATGTCTCATCTAACTCGATCATTGCTGATTATCTCAATATTCTTTATTTGCCGGGTACGGAAGAGATGGTGATTTTCGCGGCATGTTTTGTGGGAGGTACTGTGGGATTTCTATGGTATAATTCATTTCCAGCAAAGGTATTTATGGGAGATACGGGAAGTTTAATGATAGGTGGCTTCATAGCGGCTTTTGCTATACTAATAAGAAAAGAATTTTTAATACCGATATTATGTGGGGTGTTTTTAGTGGAAAATTTATCGGTAATGTTGCAAGTCGGTTATTATAAGTACACTCGGAATAAATATGGTGAAGGGAAGCGGATATTTAAAATGGCTCCGATTCATCATCATTTTCAGAAGACTGGAATGCACGAGTCTAAGATTGTAACTAGATTCTGGATTGTGCAAATCGTTCTTGCGATATTGACCATCATAACATTGAAAATGAGGTGATGGAAAAACAGAAAATAGTAGTTCTCGGAGGAGGAGAGAGTGGCGTCGGGGCAGCATTACTTGCAAGTAAAAAAGCAAATGAAGTTTTCCTTTCTGATTTTGGAATTATTTCCAAAAAATATAAAAAGGAACTAAAAAAAAATAAGATTGACTTTGAAGAAAGTAATCATAGTGTTGAAAGAATATTAGAAGCAGACTTAGTGATTAAGAGTCCTGGGGTACCTTGTAAAGCACCAATTATTAAACGCTTGAGAGAAAATAATGTAAAGATCATTTCTGAAATAGAATATGGTTCATTGTTTTTTAAAGGTAAAATAATAGGAGTTACAGGGAGTAATGGGAAGACCACCACAACGGGACTAATTTATCACATTTTGCTCAAAGCGGGTAAGAAGGTGTTAGTAGGAGGTAATTATGGAATTAGTTTCTGTAGACAATTACTAGAGACGAAAGCCAAGATTGCCGTACTAGAGTTAAGTAGTTTTCAGCTAGACGACATAGAGCAGTTTAGACCAAATATAGCGGTTCTGCTCAATGTAAGTCCTGATCACTTAGATAGATATAATTATGATTTTGAACGGTACATAGATGCAAAGTTTAAGCTCATTCAAAATCAAAAGAAATCAGATATCCTCATTTATAATAAAGACGATATTAAGATTTCAGAGAGGATAAAAGAGGGGAAGTACAAACAATCAAAGCTTAAAGTAAAGGCTTCGAAATATATAAATGGAATTCCATCAACGGATGGGAAGTTCAAATTGAAATTAAAAGGAGAGCATAATTTGTTTAACGCATACTGTGCCGTATTGGTCGCAAAGGAGCTTGGATTAGAAGACGATAAAATCCAGGACGCTTTGCTCAGTTTCGAGAATGTTCCACATAGATTAGAGTCTGTAGGGAATATAAATGGGGTTGAATTTATCAATGACAGTAAGGCTACTAATGTAGATGCAACTTACTATGCTCTTAAGGCCATGGATAAGGGGGTGATATGGATAGTAGGAGGCATAGACAAAGGGAACGAGTATGAGCAATTATTTCCTTTGGTGCAAACCAAAGTAAATAGTATGATCTGCTTAGGAGTAGATAATGCAAAGTTGATTAAGACTTTCATGGGACGAGTAGATGTGATACGTACGACGAATACAATGGAAGATTGTATACGTAAAGCATTAAGCCTCGCATATCCTGGGGAAGTTGTTTTGTTGGCTCCAGCTTGTGCCAGTTTTGATCTGTTTGAAAACTATGAAGATAGAGGAGATCAGTTCAGAGCGATTGTAAATAAAATAAACTCAGAATAATATTTAAAAACACTCATATACACATTGACAAGTTTAGTAAAAACATATCAGAATAAAATTGATGGAGACAAGGTAATTTGGTTTATCGTTTGTCTCCTTGCGATGTTTTCCATTCTCGCTGTTTACAGTGCTACAGGTAGTGCTGCATTTAAAACGAGGGGTGGAAATACAGAGTACTATCTTATACGTCAAAGTATTTTTGTGTTTGGAGGATTAGGGATGACCTATCTCTGTAGTAGGCTTCATTATATGAAGTACTCTAATCTCGCTCCGCTTCTATTGGTTATTGCAGTTCCACTATTGATATATACTTTGGGTTTCGGTAAGTCCGAAAATCAAGCGAGTCGTTGGATAAGTTTGCCTTTTATAAATGCAACTTTTCAGACCTCTGATTTTGCAAAGTTGGTCCTCATTGTATTTGTAGCTAGATCATTAGCGATAAAACAAGAATTCATTAAAGATTTCAATTCGGCCTTTTTGCCGATTATTATACCCGTGGCATTGGTTTGTGGCTTGATAGCCCCAGCCGATTTGTCTACAGCAGGATTGTTATTTGTGACCTGCTTACTGATGATGTTTATCGGAAGAGTATCGTTGAAGTATGTCGGTATGTTGATTTTGGTGGGTTTAATGCTATTTGCATTTCTGGTAATATTAGGGTCCTTCTTTCCTGAAGTCATACGACTAGATACATGGGTTGTTAGGATTAACGATTGGATGTATGGAGCGATAGATCCGGGAGGGCAGGTGGAGCAGTCTAAAATAGCTATAGCCAATGGTCAGTTATTCGGCGTAGGCCCAGGAAATAGTTTTCAACGTAATTATTTGCCAGCACCATATTCAGATTTTATTTATGCCATAATATGTGAGGAGTACGGTTTAGTCGGAGGTTTAATGGTTATCGGTTTATATCTGTGGTTACTTATACGATGTGTGCGTATTGTGACTAAGAGTCCAAGGACTTTTGGGGCTATACTAGCTATGGGGCTTTGTTTGAATATAGTGATTCAGGCTTTCGCCAATATTGCAGTATCCGTACATATGGTACCTGTTACAGGATTGACCTTGCCATTGATTAGTATGGGAGGTACTTCTATATTATTTACGTGTATAGCATTTGGGATAATTCTAAGTGTGAGCAAGTTTGTAGATGAGCCTAAAATGCATTTAATCGAATTGCAAGAAATTGAGGATGATGAAAGCAATAATTAGTGGAGGAGGTAGCGGAGGACATATATTTCCTGCAATAGCGATTGCAGATAAGATAA
>CALDEN010000339.1 GCA_937942405.1 uncultured Saprospiraceae bacterium | reverse complement strand
TTGGCTCTCTTCAGCACAACTGACAAAGAGTAAAAGCGTTAAAATCACAAGGGTGTAAGTAGATTTCATCATTAGTTTTAAATATATAGTCAGTAAGCTTCTTTTAACGGACGTGCTAGCTGAAATAAAATAAAATTTTATGGAAATTGGTCAAAATGAAACATATTACAGAAACTTGTAATATCTTGAGTTTTGTCATGAAACTCTACCTCAAATATACTGTTTTTTCTAGTCTGATAATGTTCGGTTTTATCTTGGGGTGGCATCTTTTTGTCAGTATGTATAGTTCTAGCTATTTATATTCTGAAACTGATACGATAGAAGGAAACAAAGTAGGATTACTTTTAGGAACATCTCATAAGGTAAAAGGAGGCAGCACTAATTATTATTATGCCAATAGAATAAATGCTGCATTAGAGCTGTACCACAATGGAAAGATTACAAAGATTATATGTAGTGGCGATAATGGAACCCGGTCATATAATGAACCTATACAGATGCAAAAAGATTTGATAAAAGGGGGAGTGCCGATAGAAAATATTATACTAGATTATGCAGGCTTTAGGACTTTAGACTCTGTCATTCGTGCCAAGGAGATTTTCGGTCAAAACCGGATGACGATCATCTCACAAAAGTTTCATACAGAGAGAGCAGTATTTATCGCAAGAAGTAAAGGAATAGATGCGATCGGATATAACGCAGCAGATGTAAATGATTCCTCTAAATGGAAGCTGATGTTGAGAGAAAAATTAGCCAGGACCAAAATGGCCCTGGACTTAATTTTTAATAAACAACCTAAGTTTTTAGGTCAAGCAATTACTATCCCTTAGTTAATGTAAGAGGGCACTCGCTTGTATTTCCTAGAACTCCGATATCTAGCGTCATTTCTAATTGGGTATCAGAGACTAATTCTCCTAAACCAGAAAACTCTACATCGAAAGTTTGTCCTCCTCCTCCGAATTGCATTGTTACAGGATCTAACTCGATCTCATCACCATCTATTGTAGCAGTTCCATCTTCCATTCCGAAAACAACATTTACCATTTCGATATCATCGGCATTTTCTGATACTTCTAAAGTGATAGGGAGTTCTGGAATTTCATATTCTCCTACAAATGGAATTTCTATTGTACATCCTGATAAAGTACCAGTCCACGAACCATAGTATTTCGCTCTAGATTCTACATCACATGCATCTCCTTCAAAACCGGCTAAGCACGTACATGTACCATCTTGGTATACACCATTTGTACATTGCACTTCACAATTATCTCCAAAAAATCCCTCTGGACATTCGCACGTGCCATCTACACATACACCGCCATTACATTCTATACCTTCGCACTCATCTTTACAAGAAGCCATAAAAAGTAGTACTAAACAACTAAGCAAAAGGCTTATTTTTTTCATATTAATTTAAATTTTGTGTTTTTTATATAAAAGGCAAAGTTAGTTCTATTAGACATTTAAATCTGAGGCTTAAAATCATATAAATGTCATAATATGTAGTGATCCGTAATCTTGTCTCGGGATACAAAACTTTGTGTCTTTATCTGCTGTATTTTTATGTAACCACACAATGCCATGAAAAATATCGCAGTATTCATATTTGTTTTTTTTATCACCACTAGTGTTTATGCTCAGTTTGAGCAAATCTCAGTCGGGCAGTTGTACAAAGACCAAGTTTTTTACTCTTTAGAAAATGGAGTTTTAGCTGGAGTGGAACATGAACGATGGGATATCGCATTTTCGACACAGGGAGTACAAGATGCAGGCGTATTCATAAATGAAGGATCTTCCTTAGGAGATTTGAGTGGTTTGGAATTATATGCCGTGGAGCAGGCAGATTTTGATCAGGAGCTGACTGTCGATACTTCTAGCTGGACACGTTTGTATAATCCTGAAACAGATTGGCAGAATGGAGCTTTTAATACGATACGTGACTCCGATGATGTTTTTGATTATGGTTGGGGGTATTATAATTCAAGTGTTAACACTGTGGAAGGAAAGGCAATGTATACCATAAAGTTGCGTTCGGGAGAATGGAAAAAAATAGAGATACAATCTTTGTTTCTGGATTGGAAATTTAAATATGCAAATCTAGACGGGTCAGAACTCATAGAAGTTAATCTGCCTAAAGCCGATCATTCGGGTAAAGTGCTGGCTTATTATTCCATAGAAAATGATCAAGTGGTCGATGTAGAACCTTTTAATTGGGATCTGTTATTTACTCGTTATAATACGTACACGGACGATGGCAATGGTAATTTCAGAAACTATGTCGTTACGGGTGTATTGTCAGGACTTGACGTTATGGTTGCAGAATTTGACGATGTAGATCCCGCAAGCCTCGATCATGAAGACATCGCACTCGAAGAGTATAAAACCCCACTGGATCAGATCGGATTTGATTGGAAGACCGTAGACATCAATTCCAGCCTTTATACCGTAGATGACGATAGAGTATATTTTGTGCAAGTAGCAAGTGATCGTGTATGTAAGGTGGAGTTCATAGATTTTGAGGGGGCTACCACAGGAGTTACAACCATCAAGAAAGAATGCTACATCGTTGCCAAAATAAATGA
>CALDEN010000338.1 GCA_937942405.1 uncultured Saprospiraceae bacterium | reverse complement strand
AGTTGGAGTTTTCTACCAATGTAATTCTAAGTGTCTGTTGATCCAGAATAGTTCCTGAAGCATCTGCTAGAGATATAATATCTAGACCCGTAGTCTGAGCCAATTTAAAATTAGTATGCAAGTATTGCGGTCCAGCCAAATCTCTTCCAGAACACATAAAAACCACGTAGCCATTGGCCTCAATCATCGTCCCTGAAGGAATGACATATTTTGTAGGATTATCTGCTTTATCAGAGAGATGCCAGCCTCCAATATCAATTGCAGACCCTGTCGTATTATATAGTTCTACCCAATCTTCTGTCTTATTAAAGCCATCAAAAAAGCTTTCCAGATTAGAAGTTGAGAATTCATTAATTACTACATCTTGGGCATAAATACTCAACATGAAGCTTAGCAAACAAAAAGTTGTTAGTAATTTTTTAACCATGGCTTAATTCTATTTATCAATTATTCTGCTAAAGATAAATAAGATAAACTCTAATAAAACCAAATGTTCTATTATATGTCTTACAGAAGTAAATCATTTAATAACCTGGGTTTTGACCCAACTCTGGATTAGCCAATAGATCTGATGCTGGTATCGGAAAGATATCTCTAAACCCTTCTGTAGTTCGTCCTTCTTTTACATTTCCTTTCCATGGCCAGATTCCAGACTCGGTAAACCTTCCATATCTCACTAGGTCTATTCTCCTAGTTCCTTCCCAGTACAATTCTCTAGCTCTTTCATCTAAAATGAAATCTAAATCCATTTGGGCTTCAGTCACATTTCCTGAGTCATCGCCATAGGCTCTTCTTCTTAGTTGGTTTACAAGTTCATTGGCCTCAGCCAAATCACCCCCTGTACCTCCTCTAAGAATAGCCTCTGCATACATAAGATATACATCTGCCAATCGGAACATTCCATAATCGGTATCTACATGAGTCGGATCTGAGCCAGATTGTCCTGCTTGATTGAGGTTTTTCCATTTAGGAACTGCTATCCCATCGGTAAAGACTCCGATATCATTTATCTCCATGCTCTGGCCATCGGTATAGAAAATGGCCCTGTTATCGATGGTGCCCGTAATATCCGGGAACTTATCGACGAGTGCAGAGGTCGTTCTGATACCAGCCCATCCACCATTAACTCCAGAGTCTGTATCTACCATAGTACCACCTATGGCAGCTTGTACTAGGAACGTAGTACATCCCCAGCTTTGCGTATTCTTCCCATCTGAGTTCAAGGCAAATATGATCTCATTAGATAGGTGATTATCTTTCATAAATAGCGTCTCATAGTCTGCATCTAATGTATATCCAGCATTTAAAATTTTCTTACATGCCTCGACACACTCTGTGAATTGCGGCAGACCTACCATGATCTCTGCATTTAGATATAGCTTGGCTTGTAACATCCACACTGCGGCTCTATCAGCACGTCCATATTCGTTGAGTTTGGGCTCTGCTATTTGCCCTTCGATATCGTTTAGTTCATCCTTAATGAAATTATATAAATCTATCGGAGCTGCTTGCTGAGGAGGTGTAGCGGTAATAGAGGTCTCTAATGGAATATTTCTAAACAAATCTAGAGCATGCCAGTACGCCATAGCCCTTAAAAACCGAGCCTCTAAAACATATTCTCTAATGGTCTCCTTATCAACATCGGCGATTCCATTTATGTCTAATCGCTCTTCTGATGATTGTTTTATAAAGTCATTAGATATAGATATGATTAATGCTATTCTATAATAAAGGACTCGTACAAACTGATTTTCTGAAGACCATGAATGCTCATGAAGATCTCTGATCCCTGCATCATTCCATCCTACTACACACTCATCTGTAGTGAGCTCTTGGGCTTTCCAGTAGGCTCTGATGTATGAAGTGAACCCTTCATCGTTTACGATAGATATATCGCCATCTCCATTAGGACCGTCTTGGCCGGTGAGAGAGTAAGCACCATATACTTTGGCGAGGTATGAACGATAGGCCTCTGGATCTTTAAACACCTCGTCCTCTGTAAATGCATCCTCCGGTGCAATATCTAAATCAGTACACTGAACAAAAAACAAGGTCAGGAATAAAAAAGTGTATTTCAAATTTTTCATAATTAGCTGATTTTAAAATTCGGCATTAAGACCGATTAAGAAATTAGAAGAAATCGGATATAGATTGTTATCTATTCCCCCACTAAACTGAGGTAACTCGGGATCTAAACCTGAATAGCTGGTAATGGTCAATAGATTATTGGCCGTAGCATAAACACGTAAAGCACTAAATACGGACTTAGCTCCTACATTATACCCGAGGCTTACATTATCCAACTTGATAAACGAGGCACTCTCTATATAGTAATCTGATTTAAGTTGACGCTCTTTAAAGTTGAGCAAAAACGCTGACTCGTCTACATTATTAGTCACTCGATCTGTAAGTCGATCAAAGTATCCTGAGCCTGATGCAACATTGCTATATGCATAGTTTCCTAAATGAGATCTCAGGACCATAGACAAATCCCAATTACCATATC
>CALDEN010000337.1 GCA_937942405.1 uncultured Saprospiraceae bacterium | reverse complement strand
GTGTATACTACCTTTGACGGACAGTCGGGAATCCTTTTTAGCTCTACTCGTGAGGCCAATGTGATCGAGGAACGTGAAAAACTAGATACGATATTGCCTTTAGATAAATTTGATTTATTCTTTTTGCCAGATGGCAGTAGTCGGGCTAGCAGAGTAACATTTACTCCTGACGAGAACGAAAGATATCCCTATCCGATAGGAGACAACAGTTTAAGTTATGTCAGCGGGCAGTCGGGGGTAAGGAATCTATATATAAAGGACTTTACTTCAGAGGAGCATGGATTATGTATGTCTAATCTGGATCGAAATATCATCAGACACCACTCTGTAAAAGGTTCCGATGTATCTGTATACACGCTATATAGGGAGGGAGCATATAATACTTACTTAGACATCATAGATCCAAATGTACAAGTGACTCCATGGACTACAGCCCACCGTAGAGAATCAGACAATACGATCTCTGCTCCGCTGGTCCTAAAAAAAGCAGCGGCCAAAGAGGAAATTTTAGATGGCTATATGTTCCAGAGTATCTATGATGATCCTGATGAGCTCGAAGAGATAAATGGAGTAGAAGACAAAACAGCATTTTTCAGAATAAATCCTGTGAGTACAGAGCTCGATCAGGATTATAAAAATGTAGAGGCATTTAATAATGCTCGAGCGGTAGCTTCTCGACTGAGATATAAGCTTGTAGATATGTCTAGTGGATTTGACAACGCCGTGCTTTTTGAAGGATTAGAAAGTTATATCGGCGATGATAAAGAACTGGTAAACCAGCCTCTAGGCATCCGATTTAAAGGAGTAGTTAAGGATCTGTTCGAAGATTATCGACTCGAGGCAGGAGCTCGTTATCCATCCTCGCTCAATGGTTCAGAGTATTACCTTACGTTTGAGAATAATAAAAAATGGATAGATAAAAAGTATGCCTTATACAGAAAGTCTACTACCGTAAACGAACAACTAAGTGTCTTTCCTAATAAGAGTGATAAACGAGTGTCTCTCCTGGGTTTTGTGCAGTATAAATTACCTCTAGACATACACAGAAGCTTACGTGCTACGGCTACATTGAGATCAGATAGACTTTATGCTCGGGTGGTAGAGCGAGAAGATCTAGATCTAGGGATCGATGAGGAAAAGCGAATCGGCCTGAGATTAGAATATGTTTTTGATAACACCATCCGTAAAGACATCAATATCTTAAACGGTAGGAGATATAAGATATATGTAGAGGCTCTCAATAAGTTTAACCTGCAGGTGGTAGACGGATTTAATATAGATGCGTCTACGGGTTTTACGACACTGATCGGTGCTGATTTTAGAAACTACTTGCCTATAGGTAGATGGGCGACATTTGCATTCAGAGCTACGGGTGGTACCTCACTGGGTAGTAACAAGATGATGTACTATTTGGGAGGAATGGAGAGTGCCTTTTTTGCTAAGTTCAATAATGATATACCGATCCCACAGGGAGATGAATTTGCCTTTAAGGCTCTGGCTCCTCATCTTCGAGGTTTTGACCATAACATTAGGAATGGAAGTACTTATGTATTGATGAATGGAGAGTTAAGATTTCCTGTGGTCAGACAAGTATTTGGGAGGGTAAAAAACAATTTCTTACGGAACTTTATGTTGACGGCATTTTATGATATCGGATCAGCATGGCATGGTTTATCTCCGTATAGTGATGAGAATCCATTAAATATAGTTACCGTAGAAAACCCTTCTGTTATCGTCACGGCCAATTACTTCAGAGATCCCATCGTCATGGGCTATGGACTGGGATTCAGAAGTACCTTTTTGGGTTACTATCTAAAGCTAGACTATGGATGGGGAGTAGAAACCAAAGAGATTTTATCTCCTAAGTTGCACTTTTCTTTAGGGCTGGATTTTTAATACTAAGGTTGGAATATCTGGTCAAAACTTAAAAGCTCTCCGTATTGACCTTTGGACTCGTTTTCTAAGTTCTCAAATTCTTCCTTAACGAGCAGTTTATCTAGCGATTTTTTGTATTTAGAATGACTTCCGTTTATTTCCTTGTTGTTGAATGTATAGATAAATGCATAGGTCAGAAGATTCTTCCTTTCCTTATCTGTTACTAATTCTTTATCGATTAGAGCATCGATATAGGATAGTCTTTTGGTCCCGTATTCACATTTGAGAGCATTTAAGAGCAGCTTTTTATGGATGTCTTTAGAATATTCTTTGCCACTTAGCTTAGCTGCGGATTCTGATGAATAGACCAATGGATCTAGACCCGTTTTATCAAAGAATACACACCAATTGCTGAGAGCCATGTCTAAATACTGTGCGTATATTTTAGACTGTTTATCTAATGATGATTGCTGATTTACAGATTGTGTAAAAGATGATACAGGTGTAAAAAGTATCAAAAAGAATAAAATCTTGAAAGTCCCTCTCATATCTTTGGCTTAAACGAATAATGATTCGACACTAAGGGCTAGTGAAAAAATCATACCTAAGTATGAGATTATATCTCTTTGACGAAAATAAATTTATAAAGTCTCTCCAGCCTTCATTTTTTCAGCATTTTCTGCTACCTGAAGGGCTTCGATGATTTCCTCGATATTACCTTGTACGACTTTATCTAGACTATATAGTGTAAGGTTAATACGGTGATCCGTTAGTCTATTTTGAGGGTAGTTATAGGTACGTATTTTATCAGAACGGTCTCCAGAACCGACTAGGGACTTACGTTTTGTCTTTTGTTCTAGGTTATTGGCGATTACCTGAGCTTCTTTCATTTTGACATAGAGTCTGTTCATCGCGATGTCTCTGTTTTTGTGTTGAGATCGTGAGTCGGTACTCTCTGCAACGATTCCGGTAGGGAGGTGTGTAAAACGCACTCCAGACTCTGTCTTATTTACGTGCTGTCCCCCTGCACCACTGGCTCTAAAGGTATCTGTACGTAGATCAGCTTTATTTATGTCGATGTCTTCGGCCTCGAACTTAGGCATGACCACTACAGTAGCGGCAGAGGTGTGTACTCTTCCTTGTGACTCTGTCTTAGGTACTCGCTGTACCCGGTGTGCTCCTGACTCAAACTTCAGCTTACCGAATACATCATCACCACTTACTTCTAATACGATCTTGTTGTAGCCTCCTACAGAGCCTTCATTTATATCTATGGCTTCTACTTTCCATTTTTGGGTTTCGAAGTATTTAGAGTACATCTTATATAGATCACCTGCAAAAATACTGGCCTCATCTCCTCCTGCTCCCGAGCGTATTTCAAACACGACATCTTTAGAGTCTTCTGGATCTTTAGGAATTAGGAGGATTTTTATTCTTTCGTCTAGAGCGGGGATCTGAGCTTCTGCTTCATTGAGCTCTGCTCGAGCCATTTCTTTCATCTCTGGATCATCGTCCTTGAGCATTTCTTTGGCATTAGCTATATTGCCTTTGAGGTTTTTGTAGGTATGATAGACTTCTACAATTTCTTGTAGGTCTTTATATTCTTTATTGAGCTTCGTATACTTTTTGATATCGGTAACGACCTCTGGATTAGATAGCTGCTCCTCTATATGTACATAACGCTCGTAAATAGAATGTAATTTGTCCAACATAGTCTAGAAATATATAAGTAGGCCGCAAAAATAGCATATCTATTAGGACTTTTGCACCGGCATGATGCCAGTGTCCTAAAAACTGAAAACTAGTAAGGCTCGAGCTTACTTAATTCTGATATTATCTCTGATGGATTGTATGAGATCTGGCGACACGGATTGCCTTTTGACGTTGTTTTTGATATAGTCTCTTGAGTTACGTTCCGCTTCAAAAATCTGATTACTTCGTGGATCTGAATTTACAGTATCCAGTAAGTCTTCCTGCTCTCGTGCTCCTAGAGCATTGTCGAGGTAGAGATTGATTTTTTGTCTTAGCTCTGTGTTTGGCTTTTGATTTCTCATAATACAATTAGATCTAAATGCTTGATAATCAAGTCTTGGTGTTTCTGCTTGCAAATTAGATAAATTTTATCTGCCATGCTTAACACTTTATATTTTTGCAAATAATTTTTACTATTCCTCTTCTTCTTTGTCTCCTCGCTTATCCTTAAAACCTTTGTTTTCTGCATAACCTTGCAGTTTTTCCTTGAGCATATTCCGAGCTCTAAAGAGTCTAGATCGTACCGTTCCGATCGGGACGTCTATAATCTTTGAAATTTCCTCGTAGGTAAATCCTTCTACGTCACAAAGTAGGATCACTGTCCTAAAATCGATCGGAAGAGCATTTACCGCCAGTGTTACCTCGTCGCCCATCATGTTTTTAAAGATCTCTTCACGGAGATCCATGTATCCAGTGACTCGATCGTCCTCAGTATTGTGATAGTTGATAAAGTCCTCAAAATCTACTCTAGAGGGCTGCTTTTTCTTTTTACGATACTCGTTTATATATGCGTTTTTCAGGATTTTGAACAACCATGCCTTTGCATTGGTCCCTTCCACATACTTATCTATAAATCGATGAGCTTTCATGTAAGTCTCTTGTACTAGATCGTCGGCATCCGCATCATTATACGTGAGGTGGAATGCAAAAGTCTTCAGTGCATCTATATGTGGAAAAAGTTCTTCTTCGAAAATCCTACTATCGCGGTCAGGGTTACTACTCAAAATATTCTTAATTGAACGACAATATATGGTTTATACTTAAATCAAAATAAAATCGATTAAAGTTCCTTTTGTCTATTTTATTATTGGATTTGTTTTTTACTCCTTTAAGACTTGGTCTGTAAAGGATGTACTTTGGCTTTAAGCCATCTATCTAAGGTATCATAAATTATTTGCTGGTCTTCTCTGTCAAAACTCGATATACGTGTGCGATGAGCACCTCCTTCCTTAGTCATATGTAATGCATCCTGTCCTTCCACTTCGATCATTCCGCAAGCTCCCCAAGGATCTAGTGCTCCTTGTATATGGATGATCTTATCCCCATTATTATAGAGCCAGACTCTTACATATTTGAGATAGTCATGGTCCATACTGAGCTCCATATGCTGTGGGCCGAAGGGGATGTTGTCATACCTCTTCAGTGTTTTAAGTTTTCCTGCAAAGGGCTCATGAATAAAACTGTAATAGCCATTTTCTTTTAAAAACTGATAGTACGACGGCTCGAAGTAGTCACAAGTGGCATCTGAATAAAAATCAAAACCGACGATCTTATTCAAGGTCTTAAAAGTGGAATCTACCGAAATATCTGTGCCTATGACATCACAATCATGACCCCACTGCCAGAACGAAAACGTAAATTCCAGCACAGCATATTCAAAGGCTGCGGCGGTTCCGATTCTATTAAATGTGATGGAATCTGTGATCGCCATAGAATCTAACTTTGCAATCATCTGATCTCTGCGGTCTAGTGCGAGATGCTGAAAGTCTTCGAGTTTTTTCCGACATTCAGGAGTGCCGTTGCTGAGTATCGCCTCATCGCATCGTTTGTCGGTTTGCGATTTGGCCAGAGGGGCTACATAAGGTACAGCTACTTTTACATCCTTGGGATATTTTGACTTATAGATGAGGCAGGTGGTCCCACCCTTGCTGATTCCCGTGCTTATCCATTCCTTTTTATAAATCTTGCCGAGCAGTTTACGGATACGATGAAGGTCTTCCATCGCTTGATCATTTGTCAGGTACGTGTAATCGTAATTAGTAGGTTTAGACTTGCCGAAGTAGCGATACTCGACGGTTATCTGGTTAGCCATCAGGATCTCACTGAGTTCATAATGCCGTTGTCTGGCCGAGTAGCCTTCTGTAACATAGACCACCGGAGCCTTAAAGTCATAGTGATATAAGAAGATACGCTGCTGGAATTTTTCTTGGCTATTGCCAAAATGATCTAATCGCTGAGGCAACAGGATTTCCAGTTCTTTCTTAAAATGATCAGAAGTTTCTAGCTCTGTAATTTGAGCATCGGGGAGATGTTTTTTGAGTAATGATAGAATGTCTTTTTTTGCAGATAGGTTACCTATTAGCAACAGCTGAGCGATTAGTATAAAGAATAGTTTATTTATCATGAGTGATCACTTTAAGGCCGTCTTGGGCAGAGACGAGTTGATAACTTAGTTTTATCTTAAAAGTACTGTAATACTTAGTCATTACCTCAGGCATTAACACTTCAGCAGTGTC
>CALDEN010000336.1 GCA_937942405.1 uncultured Saprospiraceae bacterium | reverse complement strand
CTATACAGAAAGTGGCTTTGGAACTATGTTATGATTTTGACCTTAGTCAAACATTCCTTCGTAGCTACTTGAGCCTCCTAGATCTTTTAACTGGACATCGGCTTCTTTGAGTTCTAAGGTGTCCTCATCGATCTGTTCCTGTCCTCCGAGTAGGAGTAGGGTACTCTTCTTTTCGTACTCTTCGAGCATCTTGAGTCCTTTTTCCTCAAAGACTCCGTTTTGTAGATCGATCGAATCCATAAAGTCAGACGACATTTCCATAAACTGCTCCATCTCTCCGATTTTATTGGCTACATCATCAGCCATGTGTTCCATCGCTTGATCGAACATTGCACGTTTGTCTGGATCACCTTTGATGACGCTCATGGCAGATTTCATCGCAGAGTGACTTGCTCGTATCGCTTTACGTTCTTGTTCTTTTACCCTTACCTGATCTTTAGTGTCTTCTAGTAAGATCTCTGAGTTAGAGTACATCTTTGTCAATACTTTATACAGTACCGATATTTTGCTATGTAGAGCGATGTACTTTCCATTCGTTTCTTTAAGCCTTGCTGCTTTACGAGTAGAGAGAAGCATTGCTTTTTGGTTGCCTTGTTCTTTGGCTTTTTTGGCAATAATTATATTTTTTTCGATCTCTTTGCTGTTTTCAGAAACCATGGTTTTGAGCTTACGGGCTTGACCTTTTAAGTCTCCGATCCGCTTACCCATCTTACGTAGATTGTCTTCTAGGTCGCTGATGTAGTTTTTTAGGATTCCTACTGGATCGATGGTGACAAACATGCCTGTGATCTTACGCATCGCACTCTGGTACATGTAGCTTACAAGAGCTCTGGTTTTAGAGTCTAGAGCCATGTATACGATGAGCCCGAGCACACCGAATAATACTACCTTTCCCAATAATAATCCTGCAAAGGACATAATAGCTGCACCAAAACTCAATACTGCCCATCCACCCAATGCGAGCATAGCGATTAAGAAAATGGCACCTGTTTTTCCTTCGGGTTTACCCCAAAAAGACTTTGATTTAGTATCTACTGTACTCATTAGTATTTTTTATATATGTTGAAAATACGAATCCTCTATGTTCAATACAATATTTCGAGGATTAGTTTCCATTTATTTAACTCATTTGCGATCTGTGCATTTTTATCTATCAATCTGCAGTATCTATAGACAAGTCATCGGATCCTCCTAGTTCTAGGGCACTCATGTCTGCGATGGCGTTGCCGGCTATCCCTTTTATAGAGCCATACATTCCAGTCGTACTGAGGAGCACTTTCTGGATTTGCTTTTCTCGCTGGTTCCATATACGTGACATGGCATTTTTTTCTTTGAGGAGATCCATGCTCATTTGCGTAAAACCTTCTACAATATTTTCCATATGCAACTTGAACTCATTGCTCGTCAGGTAGTTATAGAGCATGGTCATTTTCTCTCCTTTGTTTTCCTCCTTGGAGGAGGCTTCGGAGACTTTGATGATCGTGTTTCTCAGTACATGAGAGAGTCCTTTAAATTCCTCGTAGGTACATATCCAGATGCCATTTTTTTCTCCCATACGATCCATGTCTTTGGGCATGGCTTGGGTGACGATGACTCCGATATCTGCACCGACACGGGTCATATCGGCCTTAAACTTCTCGATCCAGTTTGCCTGAAAGTCTTTAGTACGTTTACTTTCATAATAGATGATACCACAGTTAGCAGATACTCGAGTATTGACTCTCTGGATACAGTCTCCGCCTCTGGCCCCTTTTTTAATTTCTTCGATGGTATCTAGAGGGAAATGGCTCTCTAGATAGGATTCGATTGCGAGTTCTTGGATCTCACCTTGCGATTGCATAGAGCCTTGCTCGGCCTTACGTTTCATCTCTTCGATCAGCTTTTTTTGATCATCGAGTTGTTTCTCTTTTTCTTTAAAACGGAGTTCGTTTTCTTCTTGGATACGCTTGATGAGGAGATCTTCTTTCTCGAGCATCTTTTGCCTCATGTCTTTTTCAAACTTCAGAGCCATGTCTTTTTCTTGCTCTTCCATCTGGGTTTTCATCCGTTCTATTTGGATTTCTTTGTCTTTGAGTTCGAGGACTTTTTTACGCTTTTCTTCGAGTTCTTTTTTTTGAGCCGATATTTTTTGGGCGTATTCTTGGCCGATATTTTTTTTAAGTTCTTGTTCTTTTTTGGCAACAGCCTCTTCCATTCTTGCTTTAAAAATGGCATTGGTGTTTTTTACTTTTTCTTCAAAAGTTTCTTTTTCTTTGGCTAGAGCCGCTTGTTCTTCTTGATATTTACGATTCATGGTGGCCCGCTCTTCTTGCAGTTTTTTTGCAAAGTCGGCTTGAAGGTGCTTGGCGAGTGCGGCTTCTACATCGAAGTTTTCGCCGCAATGAGGGCATTGTATGTTTTTAATCTCAGACATATCTCAAAGATAGCCATGTGTAGGGAATGTAAGCGGTAGCGAAGTATTTTTATTGCTATGGCGGGGCATATCGAGTTGTGGTAGCTATAGCCTCAGTGTTTATCTATGTAGTGTACATGCAAAAATGTCAATACGAAAGGGGAGTGCTACTGATCTTGCTACGGATAGAGATTCGGATATAGATAGTGCTTATGCATTGCTATCTTAAATAACTTTTTTAGGCCATAAATTGATCAGCAAATTGTACATAGGTGGCCTGAGTATTTTCTATGATCATGGTTTTATCCATGTTTGTTTTATGCGGATTCATTTGAGGGTTAAAATCTCTTACATATTTATCACTCCAAAGAACAAGCTCCAAAATAATAGGGGCCAGTGCGACACCTCTCTCTGTGAGTAAGTAGATATTTTCTTTTTTGTTCTGCGTCAATTTTCTCTTACTGATTACGTTTATCGACTCCAGCATCTTTAGTCTAGAGGAAAGTAAGTTAGTGGCCATGTTTTCCTCAGAAGCAACAAATTCTTTAAATGTTTTCTTTTTAAACAGGAGCATATCCCTGATAATAAGTAATGACCATTTATCTCCAATTAAGTCTAAAGCAGATGCTATCATGCAAGACGATCGAAATTTTTTATCCATAATAAATAGTTTTTTTACTTTAAATTTTAAAGTAAAATGTACTTTTACTTGATAAAGTAAAGTTAAAAAATAATTATGCTAGCAGGACATTATGCAACCGCCTTAGTTGCTTATCAGAAATACCCAAAAGGGACCTTGTTATATTTCTTGATTGCCTCACAACTACAAGATTTATTATGGTTTGCCTTTCATTATCTAGGTTTAGAAAGGACAGGGCCTAGTGATGTTTTTGATACTACCTTGAGCAATATGGCTGTCAACATGCTTTATAGCCACGATTTAATTCCACTAATTGCCTGGCTGATTTTAATCTTTTTAATCGGTAAGTTACTCTTTAAAGAAACCAAAATAGGCTTAATAGGAGCAGCACTTGTCCTAGGTCATTTTGTATTGGATTTCTTTTCAGGTCATCCGCACCATATTTTTGGTTTAGATACCGGTAATGTCGGTCTAGGAAACTACGCGACTAATGTGTTTCAAGCTATCGCAATAGAAGCAATTGCATCTGCTGGTATTCTTTGGTATTTCTTCAATCAAGAAAATAAAAAGGGAGTTCATCGTAGTTTTAAAAACAAAGCATCTATAATCGGATTATTTGTATTTGGTATTGTTTT
>CALDEN010000335.1 GCA_937942405.1 uncultured Saprospiraceae bacterium | reverse complement strand
TGGTAAAATACCCTTGGTTAGAAATGGCATCTTCGCTTACGTAAATGCTGGCAGTTTTAAACCATACTTCGGCATAGTTGCCATCTAGATATTGTTTCTGGATATCTCCTCCGTGTGTCTCTGCACCCGAGCACCAATTTTTATTTACTTCTGGTGATTTTCCATTTGTCTGGTTGTAAGATCCCAGCTTAAAGAAAAGACCTTCATCAGCATATGCATTTTTTCTTTCTACTCCGTCTTGCCCGATAGGGGCAAATAGATCTTGAGTCTGTTGAGGCATATCAGCGGGAGTTGTATACTCAGAGACAATTAGATTTTTTGTAAACGTCTTGGTTTCATGTCCCTCACTCTCAAATGTAAGATGCATAGAACCGTCTTTGACTTCGATTACATAACTAAATTCTTCGCCTAGGGCTATGCCATCTTTAGGTTCTTCTGGGTACGTATCTTTCGTAGGGCCGACTACCGAGAAGTCGTCACCCCAGACCGCAGTGGAATAATCCCATCTGCCTGAATTGTCATCACCTGCAGTATTGATCTCATAGTGCCAAAAAACGGATCCTTTGGTATGTCCAGGAAATTTCTTGTAAAATATTTTTAATGGTTCGTTTTCATGGCCATCTGCACTATGGATCTGGCCGATGACTGCAGAGTAAGAGGCCGCCACTCGAGCGTCACCGGTAGTCGATACATTCATTACTTTGAGTGTCGCAGATAACTTGGCATCTGTCATGGCTGACCATTTTTTTAATTGAGCCAGTTCTGTCCGTGTATTATTAGATGTTCCATGTGTATCACCAGCATTTGGGGCTTTATAAACGACCCAGTCTGTTTTGCCATCATTGGCTGCATAGAAGAAGTCTTTATTTTCAAAATTATTGGCTATACCAGCATTGGATCCGTCTCCTAATATCAGATTCCAATGGTCGAAAAACGGGGTAATGTCACTCGGGTATGTGGTTTTTTCGGAGGCTTTTTTACTTGCTTCCTTTGGGGTATTAGAGCAGCTAGATATACTTAGACTGATGGATAGGATAAGTACTGCAAAGTAGCTTGGATATGTTTTATTCATGTTTTCTGTATTGATCGTTGCCCCCTTGTTATATTCTGAAAATATAAGATCGGTAATATGGTCTCTTAAATTCTCGTTCAGTAAGTTATTTTAAAAAATTGGTTCATTCGACTTTTTGGGTTTTTTATTTTTTGTAGAGTGTATGTTTTTTTAGTTCCTAGGGCCACTTAAGTCAATAATAAAATTACTATTCCTACAACTCCAATAAATAAGCATAAGGGGGAGAATATTTGAGAATCCGCTTTTGCGAATTCCGTATCTTTTATCTTTTTGAAAAAACCGACATATTTAAATTCCCCGATAGATCTTAAGATGAATAGGGCAGGGATAAAATAGTAAACATAGGCCAATATGGAATTTTGTAGTAGAGAGGGGATAAGATAAAAGACTCCGAATGAAAACAATACGAGCCCTACAAGTAAGGTGGCAAATTTGGGAATGGCAATGGAACTCGCCGTTTTTCCTTTTGAGGGAATGACTTTATTTAGAGCCCATGTACCTCCCATGAACCAATAGAAATGAAATCCAGCCAAGGTGCCAAAAATAATGAATAATAGAATGGATAGAACTTTGATCATTGGGCATTCAGTTTATCTTATTGCAATATAAGTTGGATTATAGCTTTTCACTAAATCATCAAAGGGCTTATTTTTAATGTCACCTTGATGCTTTACCTTGTTAATGATTTTTATGGTTGGTGATTATTTATGGTTTCTCACTGCTGATGGTCAGTGATTATTTAAATCCTTGTTTAATTAAACCTTTCATTTTTTTTTAGGTCTAAGTTTAATTATACTGGTCAAATAAAATCTATAGTATGTTTAAGACGCTACTTACGTCGGTAATCGCTTTTTTTCTACTCTTTTCTCTCCATGGGCAGAATTTGCCAGATGCTTGGCAGATTTCATCAGAGGATAGAATGTTGATTGCCGGAGGCGAGAACGATGATGGATTCTACGGCCAAAAACAATTGCAACAGGTAGAGCTGGAATTTCTTCAACCCGACTGGTGGCAACTCCTTGAAGAAAACTATGATTCAGGCTCAGATCTTCTGGCATCATGCTGGATAAATGGAGTTAAATATGACAGTGTCGGTGTTCGTTTTAAAGGGGCTACATCCTACTTTAGAAACGATTCAGAAAAAAAATCCTTCAATATAACCCTAGACTATATTATCGATGGACAAGATATTGAAGGGTACAATACATTCAATCTTAATTGTGGTTGGGAAGATAATTCCTCAATGAGGGAGGTGCTTTTTAATAATGTCGGTCAGCAATATTCTATGAGTCTGAAATCTAATTTTGTCAATTTGTCAATCAATGGGGTCAACTGGGGCCCTTATCAAAATGTTCAGCAATTTGACTCAGATTACATCAAGGAATGGTATTTAAGTAATGATGGTACCATCTGGAGAGCTGAAAGAACTGATTTTGTTCCAGGTCAAGGAGGAGGTATGGGTGGTCCCAATTTCGGAGCGGGAGAATCCTCACTTAATTACAACGGGACTGATAGTACAGATTACAATACAGACTATACCTTAAAGCGGACAGAATTACAGGACCCATGGGAGGGGTTGATTAATGCTTGCCGAGTATTGAATAACGAACCTTTGGAAAGTTTAGAAGAAGAACTGGCCAAGGTATTAGATATAGACAAGGCATGCTGGTTCTTAGCTCATGAAGTGATATTCGCAGATGACGATAGTTATATAAACAAGGGCGGCATGGATTATTATGTCTACTATGAGGCCGAGACAAGTAGAATCATCCCTATGGAATATGATGGCAATAGTGTTTTAGCCGATGATAAACTAGATTGGGCTCTGTTTTATAAAGAGAGCGATACCGACTTTCCATTGATGAATCGTATGCTGTCAGTTCCGTCGATCAGGCAACGGTATCTATCTCATGTTAGAGTAATCCTAGAAGAATACTTTAATTCCGTTTATATGGATGATAAAATTGATTTTTGGACAGAGCTTATCGACGAACTGGTTCAAGAAGATCCGAAAAAGTTCTATACGTATAATGAATTTCTATCTTCAGTAACAACGCTAAAAGAAGCTGTAATTACTCGTAGAAACTGGCTACTGAGTAATGCTGAATTGAGCAATGTGACTCCGTTAACAGTTGAGGAAGTATCTTATGGAGTGGATGGTGTCCAGTGGCAAACTCCGACGGAAATGAGTGAAGTAGATGTAGTGGCAGATGTTGCAGGGACCTCAGGTGTTGCATCGGTGTGGCTACATTATGGAGAAGGCCTGACGGGAGTATTTACAAAAGTAGAAATGTTCGATGATGGGCAGCATAATGATGGAGCGGCACAAGATGGACAATACGGTGGAGTGATCCCGTCTATGTCTACGGGTACTTATGTCCGATTCTATATCGAGGCCATCGCTGCTGATAATTC
>CALDEN010000334.1 GCA_937942405.1 uncultured Saprospiraceae bacterium | reverse complement strand
TTAAATTATTCAGAAAATGGAACGGCATTTTTGCTCACCAGAGAGCGGGATGAAATTACAGATGAAGAATCATATCATTATAGGTTTTCTTTCAACTCTATGAAGGATAGCATAGATCGCAAGATCTATATAGACAACATAAAACCAGCTCTACAAAACACAAAAATATCTGAGGTCGTTATTTACGTGATTCCATACTATCAAATTATCCCAAATGGAATAGGTCCTCCATTACCAGGTAAATTTGTAATCGACAATTTCAAAATTTCAACATCTCAAACCATTTCCGTAACTCATTCGAATTACGACAAAAACTTAGAAATATTTCCAAACCCCACTTCGCAATACATTAACATTAATAATTTACCCCAAGGAGATTTATATATTCTCGACATGAATGGTCAAATATTGGCAACACAAGAAATTAGCAATAATCACAACTTCCAGCAAGACATATCCAGCTTTGCAAAAGGAGTTTACTTCATCATTCTCAAGCCAGCTGATCAAACTGTATTTCACCCTCAGGTCTTTTTGAAAAACTAAAAGCCCGAATCATTCCCCAATTGCCCTCTTCCCATTTCCACATTCTCTCATTTCCAAATTGAACAATCCCTACTTAGCCCCTCGTCCTACTTAGCAATTCCCATATTCCCATATTTCCATATTTCCAAATTGTCCCCGTCCTACTTAGCCCACTTCCACATTCTCCCATTTCCAAATTTCCACATTGAACTCGTCCCACTTAGCCAATTTCCAAATTCTCAAATTGCACCCGTCGTACTTAGCCCATTTCCAAATTCCCACATTTCCAAATTCTCAAATTGAACTCGTCCTACTTAGCCAATTTTCACATTAACTAAGGGTTTTCACTAGTATGCAGAAATAGGGAATCTACTGATATATCCTTTCTATAATGTGTATAATATTGAGGTATAGGTTTTTATTCAATCACAAAACTTACCTGCTATGAAAAACCACTTAATTATTCCTTTTTTATTTCTAGCAACTGTAACCTCATTAAGTTCATACTACTTTATAAGTGCGAGCCCGGTTCCGGATTTTCAGTCCTATGAAGGCTTCCTCTTTTATGACCTAGAAGAAGAAGAGTTCTTCCTTGAGGATATCGAATCAGGAACAGATATCTTACTCAAGTTTAAGTACGAGGTAGCCTCAGAACTCGATTTTGATGGATTACAACATGCAGAAGTGCATGGACTCTACAACCGAGTAGACAACAGTCTCCGAGTGATGGCATTACACGAGACTACAGACATATCTGCGATCAATCCGTGACACAGGATTTAATTGCAGAAATATAGGCCTCATTGGCCTCACGATCACCGATGGTTACCCTTATGTTACCGGGTGATCCAAAGTTTGCAGAAGGCCTTACCATGACACCTCGTTTTAACATGGCCTCTGCAAATAGATTATCCGCAATAGGTGGTTGTATCAAAATGAAATTGGCTTGAGATTTCCAGTATTGGATTCCGAGTAGGTCGAGTTGCTGATACAACCACTTTCTTTCTTCGATAATCGTATCTCTCGTCATTTTTAAAAAAGCCTCGTCCTTTAATGCTGCAATAGCCGCCTCTAAGCTGAGTCTATTGATAAGGAATGGTTTAGCGATCTGTCGGATATATGCAGATATTTCAGGAGTCGTATAGGCATATCCGATACGCATAGATGCCAGCCCAAATGCTTTGGAGAAGCTATTGAGGGCTATGATCTTCCGACCTTCTTTTACATAGGGTAGAGCGGTGGAGAAATCGGGTGCATCTGCAAAATGGAAGTACACCTCATCCATAACGATTACAACATGATCCGGGACATTGTAGACGATCTTGTCCAGTGTAGCTTTAGGGATGTATGTACCAGTCGGATTATTAGGACTCGTTAAAAACAGCAGTCTCGTCTTATCCGTAATCGCCGCCAGCAGACCATCTGCATCGATACTGTAATCATCAGGATCCATAGGGACATCGATGATTTTGGCATTTTGCCATCTCGAAAACATCTGATATGGCAAGAAAAATGGAGTACTCACGATACATTCCAGATCATGATCCATAAAAGCTCGGATCGTCATATCCAGTACTTCTGAGCCACTAGGTCCTCCGATAAAATGCCCAGGAGACAGCTCCTCCTTATAGAATACATGCAGCTGATCCCGTAATCGCTGATCCGTACGATCAGGATACTCATTGAGAGCTCCTAGATTGTTTTTGATCGCCTCGATGGCCATGGGAGAAGCTCCAAATATGTTCTCATTAGAGGATAGCTTGTATATTTTGCCTCCTTCTGAGGCCAATTCTGCTTTGGTAATTCCCCCTTTATAGGTCTTTTTAAGAGATAAGAAGGGTTTAAATATATCGATTGGTGGCTTATTACTTGTCATGGCAAGCAATTTACGAATTCGTATAATTATATTCGTTTAGAAATTTATCTTTTAATTGAGATCATCCCAGAATCGACAGTATATATGAAGCGAATCGGTAACTATATCAACGGCAGAATCCATACTCCACTCAAAGGAGGCTATATTCCAGTCTATAACCCTGCAATCGGGGAGCAATATGCAGAGGCTCCAGATTCTACACAGGAAGACTTAGATTTAGCTTTGGCTGCAGCCAAAAAAGCATTTCCCATCTGGGCAAAGACCTCACAAGAGGAAAGACACAAGATCCTCACTAGATTAGCAGATCTGATCGATGAAAATTTTGAAAATTTGGCGAAAGCCGAATGCATCGATAATGGAAAACCACTCTGGCTCACACAACGGGTGGATATTCCGAGGGCTTCCGCCAATATTCGATTTTTTGCCAATGCCATAACCCAGTACTCCAGTGAGTCACATAAAATGGAAAAGGCGATCAATTATACATTGAGAGAACCGATCGGAGTAGTCGCAGCCATCTCACCGTGGAACTTGCCCCTATACCTATTTACTTGGAAGATTGCTCCAGCACTTGCAGTAGGAAACACCGTAATCGCTAAGCCCTCAGAAGTGACCCCGATGACAGCATACTTGTTTTCAGAATTATGTATCCTCGCAGGATTGCCACCAGGGGTGCTCAATATATTGCATGGTAACGGAGCATCGATCGGAGCTGCTCTGACGGATCATCCTGAGATCAAAGCCATCTCGTTTACGGGCAGCACCAAAGTCGGAAGAGAGATCGCCATAAAGGCCGCTGGGTCATTTAAAAAGGCATCCCTAGAGATGGGTGGCAAGAACGCCAATGTCATCTTTGCCGATTGTGATTACGATAAAATGCTCAAAACCACCTTGCGTTCATCCTTCGAAAACCAAGGGCAAATCTGCTTATGTGGTTCGAGGATACTCGTAGAGGAGTCCATCTATGACCGATTCAAAAAAGACTTTGTGGATCGTGTAGGAAAACTTGTCGTCGGTAATCCGATGAACAAAAACACCAAACTAGGAGCTCTCGTATCTGAAGGGCATATGGAAAAAGTACTTTCTTATGTGGCTCTTGCCAAAGAAGAAGGAGGAACCATACTCACCGGTGGCGAACGAGTCCACCCAAAAGGAAATGAAAACGGATGGTTTGTAGCTCCGACTGTAGTCGAAGGATTAGGTCCAGAAACCAGATGTAACCAAGAAGAGATATTCGGCCCAGTGGTGACGATCATGTCTTTTAAAACAGAAGAAGAAGCCATCGATCTGGCCAATGATAGTCTGTACGGTCTGTCATGCAGTGTGTGGACGAGCAACATCAGCCGTGCCCATCAACTAGCCGCCAAAATCGATACCGGCATCGTCTGGATCAACACGTGGCTCAAGCGAGATCTACGGACTCCATTCGGCGGTATGAAAGGAAGTGGCATGGGGAGAGAAGGGGGGCTAGAAGCCCTACGATTCTTTACCGATCCTAAGAATGTGTGTATAGAGTATGAGTAGGAGGATGGAATAGAATCTTTTTTTTAGTTGGATTAAAATTAATTAGCCTAAAGTGAATATAGAATTTACAACCTATGAAAAGCCTATTTTATTAATTGGTACAATACCCGATATTCATTAGGGAATACCGATTAAAGAAACTTTTCATATGGAAACCAGACTTTGATCTAGAAGAAAAGAAAACTTATACTTACTTATTTACATGTCTTCTATAAATTTTACAATAATTGACATATACGTACATAATTTGTATATTTATCCGTACAGTGTGAAAATATGGATAGTAAACTAACATTAAAATTGAATTCAAAGATTATAGATCAGGCCAAATTATATGCAAAAGAAACCAACACTAGTCTTTCTAAATTAATTGAGAATTATCTATCGGCAGTTACTTCAAATAAACAAGAAAAAAGAAAGGTCAATCCAATTGTGAAAAGTCTTACGGGGGTAATTAAATTGGACGAGAAAAAGGATTACAAAAAATCCTACGCCAAATACTTAACTGAAAAGTATAAATAATGAAGAATGTCTTTGTTGATACGAATGTGATCATAGATATCCTTGGGAAAAGAATTAACTTTTTTGAAGAAAGTCAAGACTTCTTTACATATGCAATTGACAACAAAATCCAGCTTATTGTTTCAACTTTGTCATTTGCCAACACTCATTATATTCTTTCCGAACAAATGAAACAAAACAAGGTTAGAAATACTTTAAGGAAATTTAAAACCTTGGTTTCTGTAGCGAATTTCGATGATAAAATATTGGAACTTTCACTAGGTGATGAATTCAAAGATTTTGAGGATGGTATCCAATATTTTATTGCATTAGAGAATTCTTGCCAAGCAATTGTAACAAGAAATAAAAAGGACTTTAAAAAATCACAAATTCCAATCTTTAGCCCGAAAGAATTTTTAAGCTTCCAAGAAAAAAGATAATCTGTAGACAACTCTAGATATGACGCATATCGATTATGAAAGATGAAAATATGCCTAACGCTGAATTAGCAAGAGAGCCAGGAGCAACACGACAACTTTTCAGTGATATTAGGATATAGACGAAATATCAGTAAAAATATGGTAGCTAAACTATCGGAAAGATTTGCAATGAGACCAGAAGCTTTTAGTCGACCTTATAAATTGAAAATTGTCAAGAATAAGAAAATGAATCAAACAGTAAGATAAGCAGTATTATCGTACAAATTGTAAATGGCAACAAAAGAGATGTCTTTGAGGGCGTTTGAACTGCCAATGAAACTATTTTAATGGTACTATTTATTTACTGAAATCGTTATCTTGTTAACCAAATCGATGTTGTTATGTCTACCATAGAGT
>CALDEN010000333.1 GCA_937942405.1 uncultured Saprospiraceae bacterium | reverse complement strand
TCCTCAATTTCAATCATACGGGAACGGTCAATGACTTTTTTGATGTAACGAGTAGAGATGGATATTTTGATTCGTTCCTTTATTCAGATCTACCGATAACGATAAATGGTTACCCTAATACTGGAAATGTAGAAGAGTTTATAGAAATCTGCGATAATGACAATCCTGTAGAATGCTGTGCCGCATGGGAATGGAACGTTGAAGAATGTCAAACAGATACGGTAGAATGCAAACTGTATGAGCTGAATGTAGAATTGATAGAATGTGATACCGCAAGCATGGTCATCATTATCGATTTCGATTATGAAGGAACAACGAATACATTTTTTGATGTCTACTCTAGAGAAGGCTATTTTGATAGTTATTCATTTACCGATTTACCATTAACGATTTCTGGATTCCCTAATACGGGTAATGATTTTGAATTTATCAAAGTATGTGAAAACGACAATAATGACTGCTGTGTAGAAGCTGAATGGCTAATCGAAGAATGTAATGGATCGATATCTAATGAGAATATATCCTTAGAGAACTTATCTTATTCTATCCATAATAATGAGCTGATCTTTACTGAGACTTTTAATGATATCAGACTGTACAATACGATCGGACAGCAGGTCAGATCTTCGTCAAACTCAATGATCTCAATATCGGGCATCAATGCTGGAATATATATAGTTAGTATAGCCAATAATGATATTAGAACAAGTATAAAAGTATATATACCCTAAATAAAAAAAGGGGAGATTTCTCAGTAGAAGTCTCCCCTTTCAATATTCTATTTCTAAGAATTTATTTAACCATAAATAGATCCTTAGAAAGTTCTTCACTATTTATTTCTATCGTATTCATCTTCATTTCTAAAGGTACTGGAGCGGCTCCTGTTACCGTAACTGCATAAGGAATCATTATCCCATCTACTGCTCTGTAATCAGATATAACAGACTCCACAGTCATTTCTTGACCTCCAGGTCCCTCTTCTGTTCTGATCTCTTTGACCATAAGGCTAGACTTCACATCGTAAAATTGCGTTTTCTTTTTGCCGGAAGGCGAAGTAACTACAATCTTATATGCAGGTCCACCTTTCAAAGGTTCAGTACCTTTGAGCTCAGTAGTATATCCTTTAGTTGCATATTCCATCTGTGGGAACATCATGGCATTTTCTTTGGCATCTTCAAATTCTTTACCCTCCGTAGACACATTGCCAGCACTACTTACCTTAGTCCCATCAAAAACAACATCAGACATAACCATTGCTCCCATTGCCACTTTCATTTTCAGCATACCGGGTGCCATCTGATACGTTTCTAAATCTATCGTCTTACCCATCATTTCCATACCTCCTTTAGAGACCACGGATTTAACCATTGACAGTTTTTCTTTACCTCCTATAGCGGATATATAGTCTTCTAAAACAGTTGCAGCAGTAACATCATCTGGTAATGGAGCATCATCGTAAACGACCTCATTACCATATGCATCGTAAAAGTCGATCACTCCATCTGAGTCAAATCGCACCAACTTCTCTGCTATATCATCTTTACTACCGACTACGACGATGTTTGCGTTTTCTGGTCTGATGTACTTTTGAGCAGCAGCTCTTACATCGGCTACCGTCACCGCACTCAACTTCTGCAAATAGGTCTCATAATAATCAGCTGGTAAATTATACTTAGATATCTGACGAGCAAATCGTGCAATCGTCTGTGGAGATTCCAATGAACGTGCAAACGAACCTGACATCGAATTCTTTACAAGGTCTAAGTCTTCCTGTGATACATCCGTAGTTACCATGCGATCTAGCTCATACAGAAACTCCTGAACAGAGCTATCTGTTACTTCATTACGTACACTTGCAAAAGCATTAAAATTACCGACCAGTGGATCCGCATTTAAAGAAGATCTAGCACCATAAGTATATGCTTTATCTTCTCTCAAGTTCTGCATCAATCTTCCAGAAAATATACCTCCACCTAGTACAGAGTTCATCACACTAGATGCAATTCTATCTGTATCTGAAATGTTTAAATCTACTGGATACGTCACTCTAATTACAGACTGTACTGCACCGTCTTTATTGACCACAGCTACTTTTCTTTCACTCGGAGCTTCTGGAGATTTGTATGTAGAAGACGGAATCTTTCCTTTTTCCCACGATCCAAAATACTTTTCGACATTGGCTTTGGCTTGATCAGGAGTGATATCTCCTACCACGACTAGATATGCATTGTTTGGTTTAAAGTAGGTGTCATAGTATGATTTGCACTGAGCCACATCTATTTTTTCCATGGATGCCTCTGTCATTACCTCTCCATAAGGATGATCTTTACCGTAGTTAAGCACAGATGCTACATTTGATGCCATCGTGTTGGGATCTGTTTTGCTAGAAGCGATTCCAGACAACTGTTGCTTCTTCAACTTCTCAAATTCCTCTGCTTTAAAAGAAGGATTATAGAGAATATCTGTCATGATGGAAAGCAACTTATCCTGGTGCTTAGTCAAAGACGATGCAAATACGCCATTGCCTCTTGTATTTAAGCTAGCTCCTATAAAATCAATGGCTGCATCGATTTCCGACTTAGACTTAGTCGTCGTTCCTGTCTTTAAGAGATCTCCAGCGATGGTCACGTAACCTGCTTTATCGCCCTCTAGTACAGCATCATTATTCAATGATAACTGGTACGATACTCTCGGTAACTTATGGTTTTCTACTACGATGACTTTGAGCCCATTGGCTAGTTCAAAAGAGGTGCTTTTTCCCAATTGGATAGGTCTAGCTTCTCCTGGAGTCGGTACTGTAGATCTCCATGCCACTGCAGGGTCTACCATCGTTTTTACATCTTCGATCTTATCGACTGTAGTCTTATTACAACTGATCACAAGGAAGGAAAAACAACATAATGCGATTATATATTTTTTCATTTATTATTTAGTTTTTGGTGGGTAATTAAAGTTTAGATTCTTTAGGTAAGTAATAGAGTACGACTCTATTGTCCTTGTGAAAATATTTTTTCGCCACTCTCATGATATCCTCTTTAGTTACAGCGAGGTATCTTTCTAATTCTGTATTAATCAATCCTGCGTCACCGAAGTACATATGGTAATTTGCTAGACTTTCAGCAATCCCCGCAATACGAGCATTGGAACTGATAAAGTCATTTTCTACTTGGTTTTTTAGTTTCTGAAACTCATTGTCTGATATGAGCTCTGTGCTTACTTTGGCGATTTCCTCATCGATTCCTTTTTCTACTTCATCTGGTGGTACTCCCATATTACATATCCCGAATGCGATAGACACTCCTGGATCTTCTAGTTCTAATGGGAAGTTTCCTATAAATAAAGCCTTCTGTTTTTCATCGACGAGTGCTTTATTCAGTCTTGAACTTTCGCCTTGAGCGAGCAAAGTACCTAGCATAGACACTGCGTAGAAATCTGGTGTTCCTTGAGCAGGAATACGATAAGTCTGTACGACTGCTGGTAACTGAATATTATCATAGATCGTATCTCTCACCTCTCCAGCCAATGATGGTTCAACGATACTCGGTCTATAGATCGGCTTTTCCCCTCTAGGTATAGAACCAAAATATTTCTGTATCCATACTTTGGCTTCAGCCAAATCGATATCTCCTGCTATAGAAAGAACGGCATTATTAGGCACATAGAAATCTTTATAGAAGTTTTTATAGTCATCCTCCTCTGCTGCATTTAGATGCTCCATATAACCGATAATCGGCCACTTATACGGATGCTCAGTATATGCTCTAGACATTGCTTCTGATAAGATCGAACCATATGGCTGATTATCGATACGCTGTCTTCTCTCCTCTTTTACCACTTCTCGCTGTGTCTCGATTCCTTTGTTTTCTACCACTGCATGCAATAGTCTCTCAGATTCTAACCATAAGCCGAGTTCCAGCTGATTAGAAGGTAGTATTTCGTAGTAATAGGTACGATCAAAAGAAGTGTTTGCATTTAGCGTACCTCCTGCTTTTTCCACATACTTATCATACTCCCCACGTTCTATGTTTGCTGATCCCTCAAACAATAAGTGCTCAAAGAAATGGGCAAATCCAGTTTTGTCTGGTTTTTCGTTTTTAGATCCTACATGGTACATAATGGATACAGCTACGATCGGAGTGCTTTTATCTTGGTGCAAGATGACATGCATTCCATTATCGAGGTCGTATTCTACATACTCCACCTTGTTCATTTGTGCCATGAGACAGGTACTGAAACTGACCCAAAATAATAGAAGAATAAATTTTTTCATTTACTAGATTTATTAATTGGTTGAGGCTACAAGTTATGGATTTATAGAGAGTTAGCCCCTAAGCCATAGACAAAAAGCGGTATAAATGCGATAAATGTCTGTTTAGGAATAAAAAGTGATATACACCCGAAACTGAGAACTAGAAAATATATAATTCTCGCTTTACACGACCTTATCTGCACAAGACGAACTGGCAAAGGCATTGGGCTTGGCCTTAAATTTAAAGCCCATCCCTAGGATGTATCCCATTGCCTCTTTTAGTGCAACATTACTCTTAAATACAGGATCCGTATTTATATCAGCATGAACTTCCAATGCGATATCATATCTATCTAATAAGTCACAGAGATTATAAGCGACTTCTATCGATTTACTTACCTCTGTAATCATCCGCTCTTTAAGCCCCATTTTTCTATTTTCTGAAAATTTACTGACGTACATAAAACCACCTCTCTGCATTCTTAAAAAGACAATGACAGTTGCAAAGTGTATGATATTTCCTTTGACCTGGGAGTCTGTACCTATGCATACCTTAAGTTGATTGCCGAGTGCTTTTTCTGCAAGTATGGTCTGCAGGACTTTGTCCTTTATAGGAATATCTATAGCTTCGCCGCTGAGTTTACGCCATTTCATGTTTTGGATATTATTGTTCATAAGATACGGAAAGTATAGGCTGATATGAAATATTATGAAGTTCCTGAATAGTTAAATTTTATTGAGCAATCCATATGACCAGCAGATTTATCCCTTTCAAAACAGACATTAGTGGCTATAAAATTCCTACTCAGCTCAATTATCCATTTTACTACACTCCTGATCCATTATCTCTGATAGCCGCTGAGGAGCTACAAGATTATCTTTTAACTCAGAAAGAATGGAATCACAACTTCGGACTAGATCCCGATAAAGGAGGTATGCCTATAGGCAAAATGTTTGGAGTAATGGTGGTAAAATCAACATCGGGAGAACTCGGATATCTCGCTGCGTTCTCGGGTAAACTGTCTGAAGGAAATTCATGGCCACATTTCGTCCCATCGATATACTACATGCTGGACGCAGAAGGAATCTACAAAACGAGAGAAGAAGTCATCAATGTGATCAATCGACGTATAGCTGTCCTGGAAAACGATCCTACGATAGCCATTGCCAAAGAACAGCTCTCTAGCACAAAAGCCGATGCCCAAGAACAACTGCTATACGAACGTGTAAAACTAAAATTAAACAAAAAGAAAAGACAAGAACAACGAAAATCTGCCCATCAGAAACTCGATGCTCAGTCGTACAACCAACTACTCGCTGACTATAAAAACGAGAGTTTAAAGCAGCAATGGTTATATAAATACATAAAGCGTAGATGGCAGGAACGGATTACTTTGGCTGAGGCCAATGTAGAGGCGGTAGTCAAAGAACTGGAGTCTCTTAAAATAGAACGTAAACAAAAGTCTCACAAACTGCAAGAATGGCTCTTCGATCAATATCAATTCCTCAATGCCAATGGGGAAATCGAAGCCGTGAAAGTATTATTTAAAGATCATCCTCTGAAGCGTCCTCCCTCAGGAGCTGGAGATTGTGCCGCTCCTAAGCTATTCCAGCATGCATACAAGCACAATCTAAAACCGATCGCCATTGCCGAATTCTGGTGGGGAGCCTCACCAAGCTCCAAAATACGTAAGCATAAGATCTTTTACCCAGCTTGTAAAGGAAAATGCGGTCCGATCCTGGAGCATATGTTACAAGGCCTCAATGTCGAAGACAACCCACTCATCAGCGATAAAGGAACTGAAAAGGAAATCGAAATCCTGTATGAAGATGAGGAGATCGCAGTCATCAATAAGCCGCATGAATTCTTATCTGTACCAGGAAAGAGTGATCTAGAATCTGTAGCAGGGAGAATGAAAAAAAGATTTCCTACAGCCTCTGGTCCATTAGTTATCCACCGCCTGGACATGTCAACCTCTGGCATTATGCTCATAGCAAAAAATCCCAAAGCACATGGATTTATCCAAAAGCAGTTTATCAATCGTACCGTAAAAAAGAGATACTGTGCAGTCCTAGATGGACAACTCGATACAGGTAACGGGGCAATAGACCTGCCGCTCATGTTAGACTTCTATGATCGTCCTAAACAGATGGTAAGCTACGAAGAAGGAAAACAAGCAATTACAAAATATCAAATCATCGACCGCAAGGATCATACAACCCGTATCCTCTTCTACCCTCTTACGGGACGTACTCATCAGCTAAGGGTACATGCTGCTCATAAAGACGGGCTGAACATGCCGATTATCGGAGATGACTTATATGGCACTAAAGCTGATCGTCTGCACTTACATGCAGAGTGGATTCAATTTATCCATCCATCTACGAGAGAGCAGATGGAGATTTTATGCGAACCTCCGTTTTAAAATTCCAATATCCCCTTCTCTATAGCTAATGGCTTATTGACTATTTTGATCACTGTGCTTATCGCTCCGTCTTGATTACAGATCGGTTCTAGCTCCGTTTTTAATATATCCATGATTTCTGAATACTCCCCTTTTAATTGGGTACTCATGGCATTCGTGACCACTTCTATAGATGAGTGCTTTTTTAAATTTTGGATGAAGGATATGATGAGGGCTTCATAGTCTTTCTGTAAGGGGTACAGACTGATTTCCAGGGTTATGGTCATATTCAAAGAATGTGATTAAAGACAAGTTAATAGGACCTACGTACTACATCAAAAGAAGTCCATTTCACCCAAGCTTTTCTATCAAATTAAAAATCTACTGGTCGTGAACTTCTCCACCAAATAGACAGAGTACTAAAATTTCTTGACTAGTCGTTTTTGTGTTTCCATGAATATCAGTAATCGTTAATGTTACCGTGTAGTACCCGTGAATTTTGTACTGATAGTCTGGCTGAGCCTCTGATGATGTATCTCCATTGCCAAAATCCCAATGGTATGAGACGGCATTTATAGAATTATTTGTGAGCAATAAAGCATCTCTTTCTAGAAGGGTTTGATCTTTATTATCTACCGTAAAATCGACTTTAGCTAGATGATCATCTTGATGCGTTAGCGTATTTTGCTCTTCCAATCCTTCTCTATCGCAAGAGGTAAAAACAGCTATCGAAAGCAGAATAAACAACATCAATAAATTCTTCATTGGTAATTTATATTTGATTAAGTAGATAGATCACTAAAATACGGAACATATTTAAAGATATAAAGCAAGTACATGAAATTTGACAAGTTCTTACAAGTGGAGCGGCCTAGTTTATTCAATTTAATACTTCATCATATGTCTGATAATTCAGCTTTTCCTGATGCTAAGTATACACTCGAATTCATTTTAAAAGGAAACTCCTCAGCAATCATACATCTATCCAATAAAAACAGCATCTTTGCGGCTCGAAAATTTAGATATGGGCTTTTTTAAGTATATGTGTTTCTTTTTTGTCTTGGGTATGTTGAGTTCATGTGGTGGATCTACTACTCAAGCTGGTAATCAACCAAAGGATTTAAACTTTGATGGAGTGAAGACTCCTGAGAATTTTTCAGAAATGGTATTATTATCCATCAGTTCATATAGAGGAAATATACTGGCCGATCAGTTTTCTGCAGACAAGCAAGTCAATAAAGCCGAGCTCAAAAGAACCGTAGATCTATACGCTGAAGCTATGCGTAAAGGGGACTGGATCAGAGATGACAATGAGATGAAGCAAGATGGCAATAAATTTACCAAGAGCTATAGATGGCTAGATAAGCGTAGACGTATGGCCATGACGGTAAAGATTGCTTTTTCTAAAAGAGGTGAAGAAATCAGTTTAGATGAGGTCGACTTTGATACCAATCTAGATATCCTAAAGAAAGTTACGTACTAGTCTCAGAAAGTACACATTCTTTCTATTTCTTGCTTTCTACTTCCCGTCCCACATAAGGAAGGCTTTTAAAAAGCCCTCTATATCGCCTGCTAGTACTGCATCTGTATTACGATTTTCAAATTTAGTTCTGTGATCTTTAACTCTACGGTCATCGAGAACATAGGATCTGATCTGAGAGCCCCATTCGTTTTTCATCTTTCCTGCTTCTACTTTATCTCGTTCGGCATACTGACGTTCTAGTTCTTTCTGGTATAAACGAGACTTTAGCATCTGTATGGCCTTCTCTCGATTGAGGTGCTGTGATCGTTCCTCTTGGCACTCTACGACTATGCCAGATGGTAAGTGACGTACACGGACGGCAGATTCTGTTTTATTGACATGTTGTCCCCCAGCTCCACTGGCTCGGAAAGTATCCCAGTCGAGGTCTGCAGGATTCACCTCGATCTCTATACGATCATCTACGGAGGGATGCACAAATACGGATGCAAATGAAGTCATTCTTTTGCCTTGAGCATTAAATGGACTGATACGTACTAGTCGATGGACTCCGTTTTCAGCTTTGAGCATTCCATAAGCATAATCTCCTTCAAATTCGATCTCCACTTTTTTCACCCCAGCTACATCTCCGTTTACTCGATTGAGCTCACGTACTTTATAGCCTGCTTTCTCTCCATACATAATGTACATGCGATAAAGCATCTCTGCCCAATCGCAGGCTTCTGTACCACCTGCACCGGCATTGATTTCTAAGGTACAAGCGAGTTCATCTTCTGGTTGATTGAGTGTCGATCTGAACTCGATGTCTTCAATGTGCTCGAGTGCTAGATTGTATTTAGCATTTACATCTTCTTCTGTACCCTCACCCATCTGACGGAACTCTTCTAAGACTTCTATCTCATCAATTTTTTCTTTGATGACATTGTACTTAGCAACCCAAGTCTTATGTAATTTAAGATCTCTGAGTAATGCTTCTGCCTTTTTGGGATTATCCCATAAGTTAGGATCCATGGATAGATCCTCTTTTTCTTCTATTTGTTGTAGTCTGTTATCGACGTCAAAGATACCCCCTAACCACTGTCAAACGAGACTGCAATTCTTTGAACTGATCTGCGGTCATTTGCCCCCTTTTAATTTTGAAAAAAAATCTTACTCTGCGATCTCTACGTAAAATACGAGGTCAGACTTTGCAGGAATCCCTGGTCTTCCAGCCTCTCCGTAAGCCATTGCATAAGGAATGAATAAAGTCGCTTTAGATCCTTTCTTAAGTAGACCCATGCCTTCATCCCATCCTTTTATTACTTCTCCTCTTCCCAATGTAAATGAGAAGGGTCTTCCTTTACTAAATGAATCATCAAATCTAGAACCATCAGACTTAAGCACTCCGTAATAGTTTGCTGTGATTTTTTCACCAACAGGTACTACATCTCCGGCACCTTCTTCATGAATTACGTATTCTAATCCTGAAGGAAGTTTAACGAGGTTTTCTAATTTTTTAGACTTATAATCTGACATCGTAGCGATCAATGTATTGGCCGCTGATGCTGTTACTGCTTGTGCAGTTTCTTGTTCTGCAGCTAGTCTTTCTGTGTATGTATTTTTATCTACTACTTCTACCACATTTACTAAGTACTCAAAGTGCGTAGAGTTTGGAAACTGCATCTTGGCACCTGGCATAGAATCTATAGGCACGATCAGTTTTAAGGTATCTCCAGTAGAACTCATCGCCAGCATATCAAGTAATGCATTTTGACCATTGGGATCTCTCTCTTCAGGAATCTGCACAGAAGGCGTCTGTGCTAAGTTTCTCATAGAGTTTACGATGTTTCCCTCAGCATCCATGATGTCCATTTCAAAGTATACAAAGTCTCCTTTTACTGGCTTATCTCCATTTCCTGAATGCAGTATTTCATAATCATAGCCAGAAGGTGTTGTGAGCGTTCCAGATTCAGTTTTACACTGAACAAAAACCATGATCAGCAATGATATTGCTACTAAGTAAGCATATTTATTAGTCATTATAATTCGATTTTATCTACGTATTTAGGTAATTCTTTTTTAAATCTGTTTACGATGTCTTCTAATTTGGCGTAAGCCGCTCCTCCAGCTGCATTTTTATGCCCTCCACCATTGAAGTGATTTCTGGCCATATCCGCTACAGAAATATCTCCTTTGGATCTAAAAGACATTTTTATTATTGTCGGCTGCTCTCTTAGAAATGCTGCGACTTTAATGCCATCCATCATGAGTATATAATTTACCACACCTTCTGTATCTCCTCTCCCTATCTGGAATTTATGATAGTCTTCTTTAGTCAAAGCGATGATACCTGTAGAATACTCAGGTATCACTTCTAGTCTGTTGGCCATACAATGTCCCAAAAGCCTCAGTTGTTTCTCACTATAGGTATTGTAGATCCGATCGTTAAGTGTATAATCATCTACACCCAGCTCCTTCAATGCTGCCGCTACAGCATAGCATCTCGGATTCGTACTGTATTTAAATGATCCCGTATCAGTAATGATACCAGTCATCAGACACTCTCCCATATCTCGATCTATCTTGGCCTTATCCTCTAGATCCACGATAAACTGATAGACCATCTCACAGGTAGAACTCGCTGTGGTTTCTGAAAATATATAATCGGCAAATGGCTCAGGATCTAAATGATGATCGATGAGAATTTTCTTTGCTTTACTTTCTGATACTTCTAGGCCCATCTTATCGATGCGATCGAGTCCATTAAAATCCAAACAGAAAATAACTTCTGCTTTTTTAATGGCTTCCATAGATGCATCTCTCTTTAAGTCATAGACGAGGCATTTCTCGATACCGGGCATGAAGCTAAATGTATTGGGATATTCACTAGGCAAAATTACTTTGACTGTGTGATTTCCCTTTTCCAGATATCTCATTAAAGCTAAACTAGAGCCAAGTGCATCTCCATCAGGATTACGATGTGTCAGGATTACGATATTCCTGGGAAAGGATAAAATTCCTTTTATTTCTGAGTGTTGTGTATTCAAGTGCACAAAATTCGTTAAAATAATTGCAAAATCACATATAACGGCAAGCAATAATATTTCTTTAAGTGTACTTTTGCAGCATTTTTAAAAACATACATAAACAAAAGAATAAATGGCGACTAACAGAACTTTAACGATGATCAAGCCAGGGGCGATCAGAAATGGACATGCAGGAGCAATACTCGCACAGATCCAAGCTGCAGGATTTAAGATCATCGCAATGAAATACACTAAATTATCTGCAGAGAAAGCAGGTGAGTTTTATGCAGTGCATAAAGAAAGACCTTTTTACGGCGAGCTCGTAGATTTTATGTCCTCTGGACCGATCGTAGCTGCTGTACTTGAAAAAGACAATGCAATAGCGGACTTCAGAGAACTCATCGGTGCTACTAATCCTGCTGATGCAGCTGAGGGCACTATTCGTGCAAAATTTGCCACGAGCATAGGAGAAAATGCAGTACATGGATCTGATTCAGATGAGAATGCTCATATCGAATCTAACTTCCACTTTGCAGCAACTGAAATGTTTGCGTAATTACCTTATAATTTTAAGCAGCTATTAAAGTTGCTCGATGCGATTAAACTCTGAGAAGGAAATCATTTTCTTTTGGTTTTCGTCCCAGAGTTTATTGTTTATCGTCTTTAGACTATCCCAGAATCCTATCGTAGTCACATATTTAGACAATATCTTATTCTCCACCATACACTTCTCTAAGTTATAGTTAGGTATCAAACTACTCAGGTGGTGAATGTGATGTATCCCGATGTTCCCAGTCAACCATTGCCACATTTTTGGTAGTTTATAGTACGACGCTCCCTTTATAGCCGATAATAGAAAATCCCAATTGTCTTTCCATTCTTTATACGCCATCTCATGCTGATGCTGTACATAGAAGAACCAGAAGGAGATAATTCCAAAGAAAAATACAAGCATCAACTGCACGATTAAAAACTTAGCCCAACCCAATGCAAAGCCCAATACGATATACCCCAATGCGATCCAGATATTATCTTTGATCTGCATTATGGTGGTCTTTTTCCAGTTGTTAAATTTGAAGGTAGGATATCGAGTAGATACGATAAAGTAGTACACCGGAGCGATCACAAATGTCACTAATGGAAATCTCCATATCCGATATCGCAATCTTCCCCACCAATTACGTTCTTTATATTCCTCAACCGTCAACATAGGTATATCTCCGATGTCACGGACTTCTAGCATACCAGAGTGTCCATGGTGGTAATTGTGTGATTTAGCCCAGTAGCTGTATGGCATGAAGCTGAAAACACTGCATACCTTACCTACAAAATTATTAAGCTTTCTGGATTTAAAAAATGACTGATGACCACAATCGTGCTGAATGATAAATATCCTAACTAGAAAAAATGCATTTATAATACCCAATCCTATGGTTATAAATATAGACCAGTTCAGACTGTAATACATTAATGCCCATAGAGCGATATATGGTAAGAATGAATTTAAAACTTGAATAACTGCTTTACGGCTGTCTGGTTTTTGATACTTAGCGATTATTTCTCTCCAGTTTTTTAGAGATTCTTTGATCTCTAAATCTATTTGTGGCACATCTTTAACATTCATATCTGGTGGACTTAAAAACTACTTACAATTATAAGCTAATATCTTAAAATTACTTTAAACAAAGAGTATAAAAAAAGTGATGCATGCTAAGAACATACATCACCTATATTACAACCTACTGAGAGGGATAAAGTTTATTATTTATTCGCTATACGGACTAGACCATCTCTCATCTGTCAATAATGTCTCATCTGTTAAAGTCTTCAAGAAACTGATTAAATCAGCCTTTTCTGTAGCCGTATAGTTGAATTTTCTTGCTTGAGAACCACTTTTTAAATCCTCATGCAGATTAGGACTGTTCTGAATACCCGTACTATAGAAATCTACTACTTCTTCTAAAGTTTCAAATCGTCCATCATGCATATAAGGACCTGTAACTTCGATATTTCTGAGCTTAGGCGTTTTGAACTTTCCATTATCACTTCCTGAATTTGAAATAGCTCCAAGCCCCCTATCTGTAGGATTGAGATCTAAACCATTGCTTGCAAATTCTACTGAGTTTACTTGATCGATTTTATGGCAATTTTCACATTTACTACTGATAAATAAT
>CALDEN010000332.1 GCA_937942405.1 uncultured Saprospiraceae bacterium | reverse complement strand
CCGTCCGCTACATCATGGTTGGTGACATCGACTAGGAGATTTTCAGTGTGCTGACCTATAGGAGACGATATGTTTAAATGGGTATTGTAGAATACATCTCCACTATCATTTGTCAGTTCATCACTGCTAGCGTACGTAGAGTTTTCACTAAAATGGCTTTCGTTATTGATAATATTGTATCTGAGATCAGCTCGTAGTTGATTGTTTTTCGTCAAGTCATACGCTGTACCGATACCTAACTCCCAACCGCTGTAATATTTATCATAATCTGTAAGGCTATAACCTGCAGCAGGAAGATTAGTCATGTTAAATGTCGAGTATAAATGTCCAAGTGTTATGAAGCTCGACCATTTACTATTATCGATTAGATCTTCTGTGACATAGGGCGTTCCTACGGATTCTTTATCCCTAGTGGAGATGTTAAGTAAAGGAATGGCTTTGATTAAATTTGAAGCAAAGGCTTCCTCTCTCACTTTCGGTTTTTTCTCTACCGCTAAGTTGCTAGATGTTGAACTGGTTTTAGATTCGACTTTCGTCAATGGTATAGGTGATTGGGATGACCTCTTTTTATTTAATGTAGTATTTGGAAGTGTAGCTGGGAGACTATATTGATTGTCGGGAGAAGTGGTATTGGACCTCTTTTTTTCTATGGTATTAATAGTGTTATTACTTACGTCTGAATCTAGAGAAATGCTAATAATGTCACTAGTTTTAGTTGGCGTTTCTAGTCTTTCTATTTTGTTGGTCGAGGCGATATCTGAGATATCTGATGTTAAGGCTTGTTTCTCTAGTATAGTAGACTGCAGTAGAGCGACCTGTTTGTTTAAGTTTTCGATCTCTGCTTTGTCATTAGATCTTAAGATAAAGAATGTTGCAAAAAGTATCGTGAATAGTAAAAGAGGGAACAATAAGGCTAGTGGAAATCTCCTTTTCGGTTTAGGTTCGAGTACTTGTGTTAGAGCATTGTCTAATATGGAGTTAGAGGGCACATCCCAGCCAGTAGACTCTGCATCTTTTTGATTGAGTCTAGATTTGAAAAAATGATCTAAATCTTTATAGTCCTTATCGTCCATAACCTTCCATTGATAAATGTACTTCCAATTTTTCTTTAATTAATTTTCTTGCTTTAAATAGTTGAGATTTTGATGTTCCGATGCTGATGTTTAAACTATCAGCGATATCACTATGACTGTAACCATCTATGACATATAGATTAAATACAGCTCTATATCCATCTGGTAAGGTCTGGATAAGACTGGTCAGTTCTTCGGCAGATAGCTTTTCGATCGGCGTTTCGCTATGATCCCATATATTGATTTCTTCTTTTATCTCGTCAGTTCTAAATGCATTTGATCTTTTTCTGATCAGCATTAAATTTTCATTGACGACTATTTTACTAGACCATGCTGCAAAATTTCCTCGATCACTATCGAACTGATCGATTTTCTTAAAAATGTTAATCAAAGCATTCTGCAAAGCATCTGATGCATCGGCTCTATTCTGATTATAACGTAAGCAAATCCTGAACCAATCCGTCTTAAACAGATCGTACATCAAAGTATGAGCCTTTTGGTCTCCCTTTTTAATGTTTTTGATTATTTCGGATAGGTCTTGCACTATAGTTTTAAAGCTTGTACCCTTATTATGCTAGATGCAGGGCTAGGGTTGCCTGGTTATGAATCTTTTTTACAAAGCTCCAATATTAAAGCTGGGGATAGTGTATCCTGGCAGACGCTTGAGTAGATAAAGAGACGAGTAAAATTTTAATTAGTCGTTTACTTAGATATCAGATGGAAAGTAAACTCTCCTCTAGAATTAAGTTCGATGGCAGGAAAAGGGATCTTAAAGATGTTGAGGGTAGTTAGTAGGGACTTTAGAAAATGATTTTTGACCTTGAGTCTAGTAAAATCTACATCTAGGCCTAGATAAAACTGCTGATATCGCTCCTGGTCATCACCTAGTGTATAGATTTCATCACCGACTTGCCATGAATTATCATATCCTCCAAACATATTATTGGCTCCATATCCTACTGCGACATTGAGCCAGTCTGGAACCTTAGCGTCTTTATCCAGAAAAGATTTAATGTTGACAGATGCCCATATGGTCTGGGCATTGTAGTCTTTGAGGTATCGTTCAGAGAAAGAGGCTCCATAGAGCTCATTGGCTCTTGTGTTTAAGCTGGAGCTGGACATTCCTGATACCGAGCTGATAGGCTCGTCTGAATAGTCTTGTGCATAGGAGGATACTTTAAATGTAATACGCTGCTCTCCCCAGTGTTTTTGTTGGAAATAGAAGGCAGCGAGTCCTCCATTATTCATCGCAAAGTCAGACCATGACCATCCCCATTTGGACGAAAATCCATCCATGACTTCTATCGTCGTTTGGAAAAGTGCTCCGCAGATCAGACCTGTCGTGATGGCTTTGTTCTCGGATAGACCCGTCCATTTTGCACCCTTGTAACAGAGCACCCCTTGGAAATAGCTCGTGTAGAAATGTCCGTACTTATCTATGTTTTCCCACTCTCCCCAGTCATTGAAAAAATGAAAAGACTCTTGAGGATACTGCTTGTACCAGGCATTATATAAGCCGATAGAAAATCCCGTATAGGTAGTTGCAGATACCCCGAGTGCCCAGTTAAACCTTTTTTTGTTTAAGGTATCCGAGGGCTGGAATAATGCAATCTCTTGTCTTGCCTCTTGAGCTGTACAGAGCTGGAGCGAACAGAAAATGACGAGTATAGTAAATACTTTTTTCGTGTGATTATACTTTTAGTGGATTTAATAATCGAGTCTCAAAATCATCTCCTTTACGAGCGATATAATCGGCGATCTGGTCATGATCGATGTTCCGTATTCCGAAGTATTTACTTTCTGGATGACTAAAGTACCATCCCGATACGGCTGCGGCTGGATACATCGCAAAGCTCTCTGTAAGCTTGATGCCTATCGATTCCGTCACA
>CALDEN010000331.1 GCA_937942405.1 uncultured Saprospiraceae bacterium | reverse complement strand
CGTAAAAAGTTTGTCTATCCACCATTCTATAGACTCATCGATATCACCCTCAAGCATAAGCAGCCAAAAACCGTCGCAGAGGCAGCTCATTATTTTTTTAAGATACTCAAGCATAAACTCGGTAATCGAGTGATGGGACCTTCTCAGCCAGCAGTGGCACGACTCCGAGGATTATATCTTCAGAAAGTATTCATCAAAATAGAAAAAGATCCTAAGGCTATAGCCAATATAAAACGAGAACTCATCTCCGCCAAGACTCAAACTCAAAATACTCCTGGACTAAAATCTGTCAGAATAAACATCGATGTGGATCCTAATTAGTAAGTTCAAGTATGTCTAGATCTCGATCGTCGAGGTTTTCAACCTCGATGCCATGTACGCCCGATGGATAATGACATCCTTAAAGCCTATCCGCGTAAACACATCTAACCATCCCACTATAGTGAATGTTACAAAATGTACGCTATTTTGATTTATAATTTTATGCCCATTCATAACTGTAAAATAAAGAAAGTGATTTTTCTATTTTAGTTGAACCGCGGTAAGTGCATTGGATCGAGGTTGCAAACCTCGACCATCTGGAGTTTTTTTGTGCTGCATGGTTTTATTATCTTAGAAAAAAGAAATCATGAGAACAGCGATCCTTTTACTACTTTTCAGCTATTCGATCTCGGCTCAGATTGTAGAAGGAGTTGAGTTTTATGAAAGATCAGATGACTTTGTTTATAATCAGGGTGACGGCACCTCCTATGAGATTTCTTGTAATTCGATAGGTCCTTATCATTTAGAAATTAGCCAAGTCTATACCGAATCCGATAAACGAGAAGAAAGATTGCTCCGTTCGTGGGCAATAAAGTACAAAGATGATTACTATGTTAATTTACTCTATGGTGGGAATATTAGCCAAGCCAATTTGTTTATTAAACTTGATTCGGTAGGTAGTAAATATAGTTATAGTATTATTCACAGAAAATATCCGGAGGGCGAAGAAAGCCCTAATTTTGTTGGGAATGTTATTTTCTCAAGTCATAGAGGCTTTGAACCTATCCTAAGCCTGGCAGCAAATGGTTTAAGGTGGAGGCAAGCTTGGACGAAAGAAGATGGAAATAAGGCATTCGTTTTACTATTTGACTTTTCGGATTATGCTCTAGGGAATAAAAAAAGAAATACCAGTACGGTAGGAGAAATTGTTACAAGAAACACCTTGCAAAAAAAGTTTCTTGAAGAAGTAAGAGCTGCAAAGGCGAAAGGCAAAATAAAATTGGAAGATGTTATTCATATGATTAATATCAACAATGAAGAGCTGATTGATTAAGACTTAACCCGATCTCCGATCGTAGAGGTTTTCAACCTCGATGCCATGCACGCCCAATCGATAATGACATCCTTATAACTCCATCAGTGCGAACAGATCTATTGAGCCCACAATAGTGAATGTTACAAAATGAAGGCTATTTTGATTTGTAATTTTAGGCCCATTGATAAATTAGAATAATAAAGTAATTTTTATAGGGATGAACTATGGAGAGTACATAGGATCGAGATTGAAAACCTCGACCATCTAGAGCGTCAATTTATGCCTAAAATCGTATAAGTTTTAGTACGTTTGCAAAAAAAAAAGACCGATTATTAATACTATCTCAATAAAATAACTATGAGTACAGATAAAAAAGTGTGGTTTATTACTGGTGTATCATCAGGATTAGGTAAGCAATTGGCTGAAGAGGTTTTGTCAAAAGGGCAAATAGTAGTAGGTACTTTTAGAAAACAAGAGCAAATCGAGGCATTTAACAAGCAGAGTCCAGGAAATTCTTTTGGAGTATTGATCGATGTTGCCTCTAACCAAATGATTATAGATGGAGTAAAATCTGTGTTTGATCAATTTGGAAAAATTGATGTAGTCGTAAATAATGCCGGATACGGTATTATGGGAAGTATCGAAGAGATTTCTGATGAGGAAGTAAGAAGACAATTTGATGTAAACGTTTTCGGTGTGTTAACTACGATCAGACAAGTATTGCCAGAAATGCGTAAGCAACGTTCCGGTCATATCATCAACGTAACCTCTATTGCAGGACGTGTAGGTTCCCAAGGTTTAGGAATATATAACGCTTCTAAGTTTGCACTAGAGGGAGTAGGAGAAGCATTGGCCGCAGAGTTAAAGCCCTTAAACATAAAAGTAACCAATGTAGAGCCTGGACCTTTCAGAACAGAGTGGGCAGGAAGTTCAGCATCTTACGATAATACCAAAATCGAAGATTACGAAAGTACAGTAGGAGAGCGTATCAGAAGTTTACAAGGATTAAGTGGTAACCAGCCTGGTGATCCAGCAAAAGCAGCAGATGCGATATACAAGCTAGCTCAGTTAGCAGAACCACCAGTACATTTACCTTTGGGTAAAATTGCCTATGAAGTATTTGAAAAAGTAAATAATGGACTAATTGCAGAGCTCAGTAAGCATGAAAGCTTAGGTAAAGCATGTGATTTCGACTAGATCGATACTTGTCTAATAAAATATAAGAGCTGTAGTTTTACTTAAAACTATGGCTCTTTTTTTTGCTTCGCCAGATGGCCAGATAGATAATCGCTACCGGATCGTCGAGGTTTACAACCTCGATGGCATGTACGCCCGATGGATAATGACATCCTTATAGCCTATCCGCGTAAACACATCTATCCATCCCACAATAGTGAATATTACAAAATGAAGGCTATTTTGATTTGTGATTTTTAAGCCTATTCATAACTGTAAAATAAAGAAAGTGATTTTTTTCTTTTAGTTGAACCGGGGTGAGTGCATAGGATCTAGGTTGCAAACCTCGACCATCCAGGTATTTTTCAGCACGTAACTCAATGGATTGAAGTAATGGTAAGTTAGCTTATGACCTAAAAACTCACCTCCTTCTCCATCGTCTTTCCTTCTCTAATGATCGTCACCTGAACGGTAGACCCTGGAGCGATGCCACCTAGGGCAGTCATATAAGACATCATATCTTTTACCTCAAAGTCTCCCATTTTTATAACGACATCTCCTTTTTTGATATCT
>CALDEN010000330.1 GCA_937942405.1 uncultured Saprospiraceae bacterium | reverse complement strand
ACCAATATCATAAAGAAGTAGTTGTGGATTCCAGATTTATCGGGGTTATCACTTACGTAGGTTCTGAAGCTAGATACCACATAGTCTTTATAGAAAGGATAAAAACACCCTGGACCGAATCCCAAGAGAGGCCGATCTTTTACCATCTGTAGTCCTGCGACCCATCTGTATACTCGTTCCATAGTGGAGATATCCTCCATTTTGTAGGTCGCTTCGATGAGATTATCGAACTTCATATGAGAGACCGTCTTTTTATATTCTGGAGCAAAGTCGAGATACTTATTATCCTGTATTAAGCTATTGACAGCAACTCCTGCGAGTATCAATGAAACAAATACAGCGATCTTAGTAAACTTATATTTTATCACAAAGTATGATCCGATCATGATCAGTACACACACATAAGCCGCTCTGGTGTAGGTCAGATAGATGGCTACGAGATATATCAGTCCTAGAAGAATATACCCGACTTTGACCTTTGCTTTGGTGTAGAAGTACCAGATGTATGGGCTTAGTAAGACCAGTAGACCTGCATAGATTACATGATTACGATACATCGGGTGAGCGGCCTTATTGATGGCCTTAAACGTAAAGCCTTTCATCCCATGTTTAACCATGATAACCAGCATCACGAGAGTAGTAAAGAAGAGCAGCACCTTCATGACCCGTTCGATATCTAGGCGATCCTTAAGTAGGTAAAAGGGCAAAAAATAAAACGGAATGACATACCAGCTCTTGGCTAAGAAATACTTAAAGGAGATTAAAAGATTTTGAGAAAAGATGCAAGAAAAAAAGACCCATGCCATATGGATCAAAATGATCATCGTGATCCCTTGTGTAACATACCGTTTATCTATCGTATCGAATCGATGCAAGAACAAAACAATGCTTATCCCGCATAATAAAAGTGCTATCGGCTCTGTAGGAAGATCAGTACCGAGACCATTATTAAGATAAAGTTCGACTGAGAAGGGTACTACCGCAAAAAACAAATAGAATATCTTCTTGTAATCTACTATGGTTATATACGCACCTAAGCACAATACAGGTGCCAGTAGAGCAAAGTAAAAATCTGTAGCGATACCGATACCGATACTGGCCAACACGATAAAACTAAAACTCCAGTATAGTTTTTCTAAAGGCTTAAGACTATAGAGAGCACTAAGCATTCTTAATTCTTTTCCAATCGAGATTCTGGTATGCTTCTAGAAATAGTACTGCTAGTATGGACAATATAAATGTCGCAAAGACAGAACCTAGAACGATCAGTGTTCTGCCTGGTCTAGATTTTATAACAGGGATCTCTGCTTGCTCCACCACATGTATTCCGTTGAATGGAGTCTGATAAGCCGCTTGCAATTGCTTATAGCGTTCCTTATCGAGACTCAACTGCTTGGCAAAGTCCTTTTGTTCAAACTCTAGGTTCATCACATGAGCGAGACCTTTATTGAACCAGTTTACCTGATCGGTGAGACTTTTCTTTTGATTTTCTAAACCTTGGATGATGCCTCCCATATATCGGACCGAGTCTTGCATGGACGGTATAGATTTAAAAACCGCAGCTCGAGCTTTTTTATCCATAAGAGCAGATGATGTTTTGGCCAAGAGTTCTGCATAGATCTGTCCTTGCGACTCTGTATTATAAATGCTGAATTTTTCTCTGGTCCTATACAGACTGTCACTCAGATTTTTTACAGCTATGGCTTTATACTCGATATTGGTTTTATATGTAGATAATAATTGAGCTTGACACTCTTTGATTAAGTTCTGGGCGATGAGATTGATTTTATCTCTGGCATCGTTGGTGATATCAGCAGCCAGTTTAGGGTCGGTATCTTCTACAGAGAGCTGGAGAGCACCGTACTTGGTTTTGAGAGTAGTGTATTGTTTATTGAATCGCTCTCGGATTTTGTATGGTCCTTTTTTGCTCTTTGGATCTATGTCATAATGAGTGTAGAGATCATACTTATTGATAAGATAATCGATCACATCACCAGAGCTGGATATAGAAAACAGTCGGTCCAGATCTTCTTCCTCACCATAAAAGTCTTTATCGCCTTCCATCTCCCCGAGCGGCGTCGGTTTAGCGAGATCAGGACTAGCAGCATAAAAGATCGTCGTGGCTTTATAGTAGTTACTCAGACATAGACAGATAATCACACTGAGTATAGCCGCAGCGACACAGGTGATGATTATTTTTTTACGCCATTTATAGAGTGTAGCTAGTACACTTAGTAGATTTTCGTTTTGATTCATACTCACTGTAGATCGGATTAAGACCTATTCTGGTTTTTTCAATTGATTGATAAGATCCAAACGTAAGAAACCGAGCAAAAATGATACTAGAATGCTCAGCAACACTGAAAATGACATTGCCATTACCCAATTGGTCATCAAATATACTTTTACAATATAGAATACAACAAAGCTCATCAATAGATAAATGATCGATTTTATCACCATCACCGGCTGTATTCTGAACCCTAGATCTTTTGCCGAAAGGTAAATCAGACCTATCAAAATGACCAACTGAGTGGCAAATGTCACATAAGCCGCTCCTACCGCTAGATATCTAGGGATCAGCCAGAGATTAAATATCCAGTTTATCGCGACACCGATCAGATAGACGATGTTTAACCTCCTCAAACTCCCTTTAGCCGTAATCATAATACCGAACAGATAAGCCAGTGTCATCACACAAAACGATAGGAGTAAACCTATAAAAACCTCGTTATAATAAGGGGTCCAGTCGGTGTATAACCACTGAAAAATCTCTGTTTGGTAGAATAGTCCGATCGATAACCCGATAATAATCACATTGAGTAATAGACGATAAGCGATCTCCCACAACTCGTTCCTCTCTGCAGGAAGCTCTAAATGAGCAAACATTGGTAAGAGCAGAGTCCCGAACAGATATCCGATCATATTCAGAGCATCGATGATCCTAAAACTAGCGGCGTAAATTCCTGCCTGTAGATGATCATCATCGATCAGTCTACCGAGCATGATCCCATCCATTTTAGTATATAGCGTCATGATCAAAAAGACGAGTGCAAAAGGGGCTGTTTTTTTAAATAATTTTCGACTGTAGTCGAAAGAAATACTAAAAGAAGGCATCCCGTTTTTACGAATTAGGAACGATAGGGCGATAAAGAATACGACTGTAGTCGAAAGAATCTGAAACTGAACAAAAGATAAAATGGTGAAATCAGCTCTATAACCGCTGAAATATAGGACATATGTTAAGGCCATAAGCAATAGCAACTTATCCAAAGCAGATAGATAACTATCAACTCTGAAATATCCCAGAGCCGAAATAGTAGCCCTTAAATACATCAAAAAGGAGATTAATACCATCTCTAAAGCTACCAGGCACAGTAAGTCAAAATTTACTCGCTCATATCCCAGCATATAAAAAGAGGCCAAAACCATCAAAGCAAAACCCAAAGCCAGAATGAGCTTAGATCCTAAGGTTTTAGAAAAATAATCCTTATAACGTTGCCGATCTTCTGAAATGTATCGAGAAGTATAGTTTTGGACTCCTAAGTCTAGAAAGAACTGATAGATAAAGCAGAGATTAAAAAGATCGAAAAATAGACCATATACATTAGGTCCTACCACATTCTGGACCTCAGCTTCTATACCGAAAACATAAAAGGGCTTAATCAAAAGATTTAAACCTAGTATGAGGAAAATATTTGCTAGAAACTCTTTTTTCATTTACGCTATAAAGGTAGAATCTCTCGGTTAAAGTACGTGACAGAAAAAACATATTAAAAAAAGTGTACATGTGTTTATTTATTTCTATATTTGCAAGACCAAGGTGTTTTGACAGTACACTATACCTTGAGAAACACACAATTTAGAACGTTACAGTTTAATCTACCTACCCTTACACACCCTCCTATCCCACAAGCAGGATTATTCATGTAATCGTTTAAGATGAAGCGTAGTTTAATCTGCTGTATTATTATGTCTGTTATTTTCTGCACGAGTGTATACTCTTCAGGAAATGAAGCTATAATAAACACCGAGACAAAAGAATTCCCGAAATCCAAAGATTTAAAGAGAGGCTATCCCAATAGCGAATCGATTCAAGCCATTGATCTTGATTGTACAAATACCGAAATACCGGCTATTTGTGTTCAAGATATAATGAGCTTTATACCTCCAGCCAGTACCAATTGTGGTTCTGGCGGCTTGGTTATTACAAGTGGAGCACCGACACTTCTATCTGGTACAGATGGATGTGTAGGAGCGGTCTATTTTGTTCAATACAATGCAATAGATGATTGCGGCCAAATGGCAGCTTGTGCTCAAGATTTTGTAATAGTTGCACCAACGATTACATGTCCATCTAATCAGACAGGACTAAATTGTAGTGCAGACCTACCCGTCGGTCCGACCACTATCCAAGAATTTATAGATGGTGGAGGAGCTATAAATGGAGATTGTGCAACGGATTTTACCATTTCTTTTGCAGATTCACCAGACCCAACTACGATAGATTTCTGTAATGCAGCAGGTACCATTGTTACTCGTACATACACGATTACAAATGCTTGTAGCGTGCCTGAAACCTTTACGTGTGATCAGACCTTTACTTTTGAAGACGATACAACACCACCTACAGGGAGTAATCCTGCAACGATAACTATAAACTGCTCAGTAGCACCTGCTCCTGACCCTTCGGTAGTTACAGACGAGGCAGATAACTGTTCTACCACAATAGACGTTGCATTTGTAAGTGACGTAAGCAATGGGAACACTTGTCCTGAAGTAGTGACAAGAACATATAGTCTTACAGACGCTTGTGGAAATAGCAGTACTGTCCAGCAAACAATAAACTTAGATGACACAATGGTCCCTGTGTTGACCTGTCCTTCTAATTTGGTATTAGAATGTGATGGTGATTACGAAGACCAAATAAATACATGGTTGGCAACAGCAAGTGCAACAGATGGTTGTTCTGCAGTGACCATTACAAATGATTATGCCGCAGGATCACTTCCTGCTATAAGTTGTGACCAATCTACAGGATTAACAGTGACCTTTAACGCTACAGATGACTGTGATAATATGGCAGAACCATGTACCGCAACGATCATTTTAGACGACAATGTTGCACCTGTTATTACTTGTCCAGCAGATATAGAAGTAGCATGTGGTTCAGATACATCTAGTGCTGCAACAGGAGTAGCAACATCAACGGATGCATGTGGTATGGTAGCAATTACAGAAAGTGAAACTACGGTTTTGGATTGTGGCAATACAGAAGTAATTACCCGTACATGGTTAGCTACAGATGCATGTGGAAATACTGACTCATGTGTACAAACGATAACAGTAGTTGATAATACTGCACCAGAAATCAGTTGTCCTGCAAACGCACTAGTAGAGTGTGGCTCAGATACTAGTAGTGCATCTACAGGTATTGCAACAGCCACAGATGCATGTGGAGCTGTTACGATTACGGAGAGCGATAGCTCAGTTTCAACCTGTGGTAATACAGAAATAATTACACGTACTTGGGTAGCCACAGATGCATGTGGCAATACAGATTCATGTGTACAAACCATAACGGTTATAGATACAACAGATCCAGTAATAACTTGTCCTCCTGGCTTATCAGGCTTGACGTGTAATAGTATATTGCCAGATCCGATTTCTCCTATTAATGATTTCATTACAGCAGGAGGTACGATAATAGAAACATGTGGTGCGATGAGCATCAGTTCAACAGATAGTGTGGATCCGAGTACTTTTTCATTCTGTGCAGCGGACGGACCATTTGTTGTTATAAGAACATATACGGTAACAGATGCTTGTGGAAACACGGGACAGTGTACTCAGAATTTTGAATATGTTGCAGATACAGAAGGGCCTACATTTACATGTGGGGCAAACCTTACTATAAACACCAATGTCGGAGAATGTACCGCAATGGTAACGATAGCAGTTCCGACACCTACTGATAATTGTACAGCAGATGCAGATATAACGTTAGTCAATGATATGAATGGCATGGCAGATGCCAGTGGAGATTATCCAGTAGGAACGACTACAATTATATGGACTGCTACAGACAATTGTGGCAATACAAGTACATGTACGATTAACATCATCGTAAACGATAATGAAGATCCTGAGGTAACTTGTCCAGAAGATATAAGTATAGAATGTGATATTTCAGAGGCTCCTGCTGCAACAACAATTGCAGAGTTTGAAGCACAAGGAGGAGTGATTACGGATAATTGTATGGATGCTACTTTGACGATATCACATACAGATGTAAGTGATAACAATACATGTCCAGAAATAATTACGAGAACATATACTTTTACTCAAGGCGACTTATCTATTTCATGTGATCAAATAATAACGATAGATGACAATACTCCTCCAGTTCTTTCTTGTGGGGCAGATTTTACAATAAATACGGATGCAGGTTTATGTACCGCAATGGCTACCATAGCAGTTCCGACGGCTATGGATAATTGTGGAGTAAGCAGTCTTGTAAATGATATGAACGGTATGGCAGATGCTAGTGGAAACTATCCAGTAGGTACAACGCCGATTACCTGGACAGCTACAGACGCATGTGGTAATAGTGCTACTTGTTTGGTTAATTTGACCGTGATGGATAACATTCCTCCTACGATTATGTGTCCTGATGATTTAACGGAGATGTGCAGTATAGGAGATGCTCCAGCAGCAACGACTATTGCAGAATTTGAAGCTCAAGGCGGATCAGCGGACGACAATTGTGACATGGATTTGAGTATATCTAGTGTAGATGTTTCAGATGGAAACATGTGCCCGGAACAAATTACACGTACATATACAGTTACTGACGATACTGGCTTAACAGCTACGTGTGTTCAAATAATTACAGTAGATGATACTACATTGCCCGTTATAAGCTGTCCTGCAGATATGACAGTAGAGTGCGGTGGAGACACAAGTGTCGCCGCTATGGGTATTGCAACGGCAACGGATAATTGTACAGCAGATGCCATGATCCTCATTGTGTCAAGTGATGAATCCGTTCCGGCTTGTGCAACTACAGAAGTAATAACTAGAACATGGACCGCAACAGACGCTTGTGGCAATGTTGTAACTTGTGATCAGACGATTACAGTTCAGGATAATATAAACCCCGTATTAACAGTCCCGACAAATTTGGTATTGGAATGTGATGGCGATTATGATGCGGAGATAACTGCATGGCTAGCTACCGCATCTGCAACAGATGGCTGTTCTACACCTACCGTAACGAATGATTATGTTGTAGGAACACTTCCTACGATTTCATGTGATCAGAGTACTGGATTAACAGTAACGTTTACAGCGACCGATGCTTGTGGAAACACAGACATAGAGACAGCGACCATTATTTTAGATGATACTATAGCACCTACAATAACTTGTCCATCCGATTTAGTGTTGGAATGTGACGGAGATTATGATTCGGAGATAACAGCATGGCTGGCTACCGTATCAGCGACGGACGGCTGTTCTGCACCGACGATTACAAATGATTATGTTGCGGGAACCCTTCCTTTACTATCATGTGATCTTTCAGATGGATTGACAGTAATTTTCACAGCGACAGATGCTTGTGATAATGAGGTAACATGCATGGCGAGTATTTTCATTGATGATACAATGGTCCCTACGATATCTTGTCCAACCGATTTAGTGCTGGAATGTGATGGCGATTATGATTCGGAGATAACTACATGGCTGGCTACCGTATCAGCGACAGATGGCTGTTCTGTACCGACGATTACAAATGATTATGTTGCAGGAACCCTTCCTACGTTATCATGTGATCTTTCAGACGGATTGACAGTAATTTTCACAGCAACAGATGCTTGTGGAAATGCGGAAACATGTATGGCTAGTATTTTCATTGATGATACAATGGCTCCTACGATAACTTGTCCAACCGATTTAGTGTTGGAATGTGACGGTGATTATACAGACGAAATTAATAATTGGTTAGCAACAGCGACCGTATCTGATTTATGCGATGGTTCTGTTGATTTCAGCAATGATTATACAATTGGGAATATACCTGAATTGAGTTGTGATTTAAGCGATGGCTTATTGGTCACATTTACAGCGGTCGACGATTGTGGAAACAACTTTTCATGCGGAGCTACTATATTCTTAGATGATACCGTATCACCTGTATTAACAGTTCCGGCAAATTTGATTTTGGAATGTGATGGCGATTATGATGCGGAGATAACAGCATGGCTCGCTGCTGCCTCAGCGACCGATGGCTGTTCAGCTCCTACCGTAACGAATGATTATATTGCAGGAACCCTTCCTACGTTGTCATGTGATCAGAGTACTGGATTGACAGTAACCTTTACAGCGACCGATGATTGTGGAAATACAGATATAGAGACAGCGACCATTATTTTAGATGATACAATAGCACCTACGATAACTTGTCCATCCGATTTAGTACTGGAATGTGACGGCGAATATGGTGCAGCAATAAATGCATGGTTACTTACAGCAACGGCGGT
>CALDEN010000329.1 GCA_937942405.1 uncultured Saprospiraceae bacterium | reverse complement strand
CTCATCCTAAGTCCGATACCCCAAAACTGTCTATTGTAAAACAATTGGCCTCCTTCCAGAAATTCATCAATATCATAATAGCTGCTTCCTGGAAATTCTTCAACCATTTGCTTTACCCCCTCGTCTACATTTTTTACGGTAAACCGCTCATCGGCACTAAAATCTCTCATGTATTTAGCCACTAATGAGATGGTTCCTTGCTTAGAGCAGATCAGATCTAGAGAAACATTTACATCTGCTCTTAAAAAACCAATGTTCTCGTAATCTATATCATAATGGGTCTCTAAGGTGGCTCCTGTAACAGAGCTATAATCTCTCCCTATAATCGCCTCATCTTTAAAAACACTGTAGGTATAATGAAGGTGACTCCCGATATGGAATCGATTGAGATCTAGCTGTAAACCTCCAAACGTGGAGTAATTTCTGATGCCAGAGCTATGTCTTAAGTTCAAACTTAAATACTCCACAAAAAATCCATCTATTTGATGATCTTGGATAAAAGATACATTGTTGGCCATACGTTTGTCAAGTCTAGATAGGCCTGCACGTATGCTTATGTAATCGTTCATTTTTCTACATATCCCGATATTGAATTCCTTAGTGATCGTAGGCTGATCTTCAAAACTTTCATACTCATCATAGATCTCTGCACTAATCGGATCCAAAGAAAATGCTCCAAACACACTCCACTGTGCATGTATACTGATCGGTGCGATAAAGAATAGAATCTGAAGAAGTAATTTCATGATTAGAGAATATTTTTTATGTTGAACTCATTATTATTCCGAGAAAAATCAAATTTCGTTAACTCCCAGATTATAGGCCATCCTCAGACCGATACCCCAGAGTTCTCGATCATAATACAAAGGCCCACCTTTTAAAAAATCATCAATATTATAAAAGCCACTACCTGGGAAGTTTTCTACCATTTCTCTTACCTCGGGTGCATATTCCTTTACAGTAAATGTTTCGTTCTCACTAAAGTCCCTCATGTATTTAAGCACTAAGGAGACGCTCCCTCTTTTAGACTTAATCATCTCATAGCTGATGTTGAGATCGGCTTTTAAAAAGCTGATATTGTTATAATCTATATCATAAAATGTCTCTCTGACCTCACCAGTAAATGTGGTAAACTCTCTGGCCAGTATCGCCTCATCTTTAAATACGGACTGACTTAAATGTATATTACTAGCTATATGGAATCGATTAAAATTCAATTGTAATCCCGTAAATACCGAATAATTTCTAATTCTAGAACTATGACTTAAAGTCAAATTCATAAACTGAGGAATGCTACCGGCAATAAAGAAATCCTGAAAATATGGGATGCTACTCGCATTACGTTTATCTACCCTAGCCAGACCGCCTCTAATCGAAAGTCTAGAAACCAATTGATATTCTATGCCCAGATTAAATTCTTTAATGACAGACTGCTCTTCTGTAAAGGCCTGATTGATATTATTAGATACCGATTTAAAGGGATCTAAAGTATACTCGGCAAAACCACTAAACTGAGCAGCGAGTACATATGGAGTAAGGATTAATAAAGCACTTAGAAGTCGTTTCATGCTAATACAACGTTTTGAATGGTCTAATTATCCACCTATTCTTAAATTTTTAGGCTTCTCTACTTCGATATTAAAAAGATAGCTGACATTTATACCCACTGAAAAATAGTCTCTAGCGTAATTGGTATAACTATTTAGAAATTGATTAAAAGTAAATCCATTTGTATTTGTATTTCCACCTTCTATGCTGTTATTCAATAACTCTAATTCTGGATCGACTGAATTAATTTCTAATAATATATTTTCACTAAAATCATGAGCGTAATTTAAATATAAAGAGACTGCTCCTCTAGGTTTCTGATAAATAGAATATCCCATTTTCAAATTCACTTTGAAAAATTTCATTGAATTATAGGTTGATTCAAAACGATATTCATCTTGAGAACTGCTAAAACTTCCTGTTGAAGTACCAGTTGAGGAATAGTAAAATCCTTGAATATACCCCCTTTCAAGATTTCTGTTTACTAAATGAACATCTAGTCCTATTAGAAATCTTTTAGGCAATACCTCTAATCCAATGAAGGCAGAATTTCCTGATGATATGATTCTATGCCTTAAATTCAATGACTGATCAAAAAACGTTTCATCTATTTGATCATAAGTAGATTTATAATAGAAATCACCTCCAATTTCTCTTCTGCCTAGTCTAGAGATTCCTGCTCTTAATCTAAAACTAGGATGTAGACCATAGATTAATCCTATTCTGGACTCCATGATATTCCCATCTATATTTTCTACTTCTGCAGTTGCCTCTATATCGAACTCTGTAAAGATTCCGATTTGAGATTGGCCCTGGTGGCAGAATATTAATAGTGTGAATAAAGCTAAATAAAATTTCATCGATAGAAAGTTACAACACTAGAACGATATGAAACAAAAAAAAAGAGGCTTGATATAAAATCAAACCTCTTTTTAAATTATTCGTTAGAATGATTATTCTTTAATCAATTCAAAATCAATCGTTGATTTTACCTCATCGTGAAAATTGATGTTGGCTGTAAATGAACCTATTTCTTTAGGCCATTCGTCCATTGCGATTTTCTTTCTGTGTACTTCTATTCCTAATTGCTCCTGAATAGCTTGAGACAGTTGAATATTAGTAACACTTCCGAAGATCTTACCTGATGTACCAGCTTTAACACCGATTTTTACAGATTTTCCTGCAATTTGAGTAGCCATTTCTTTGTACTCATCTAATCTAGCTGCCTCTTTCTTCGCTTCTTCGTCTTTAAGTACGTCTAGCTTTTTTCTGTTAGTCGCGTTAGCTATAACTCCTACTCCTTGAGGAATGAGGAAATTTCTACCGTATCCGTTTTTAACCTTAACGATATCGTGTTTATAACCTACTCGATCTAAATCTTTTAATAGTATTAATTCCATGTCGTTAAAATTTATTTTAATAAATCGGTAACGTAAGGCAACATTGCAAGGTGTCTTGCTCTTTTTATTGCTACAGCTACTTTCTTTTGGTACTTTAATGAATTTCCTGTAATTCTTCTAGGAAGAATCTTTCCTTGCTCGTTTACAAACTGCAATAAAAAGTCAGGATCTTTATAATCGATATGCTTAATCCCGAATTTTCTGAACCTACAGTATTTTTTATCTGCACCTCCGATATTGGGATTACTTAAAAACTTTATATCTTCTCTATTTGCCATTTTTCAAATTTTAAAAAGTAAAAATTATCCTTCAGTTGAAGAATCTTTGCCTCCGTCCAATTCATCTTGCCATTTTTTCAATGCATCCCACTCACCATTGGCAGCATATTCTGCTTGTTTTGCCCATGTTGTAGGATCTAGATGACTTAGTGAACTACTAGCTGCAGTTAATATCGCTTTGACATCATCTACAGACTTTAACTTTAAGTGCGTATAACTTACTACTCCAGCCGCTACTAAAGCCTCTGCAGCTTTAGGTCCGATACCTTCGATCTTAGTTAAGTCTACTGCATCTCCAGTCGCCTTAATAGTAACTGTTTCTGTTGTAGTAGTCGTAGCCGCAGGTGCTGCTGCTGTTTCTGCTACTGCTGGAGTCTCTACTACTGCTGGAGCTTCTACTACCGCTGGAGTTTCTGCAACTACCGCAGGTGCTTCTACTTCGGCTTTTTTAGCAGCAGGTTTTGCCATATTTGGCGGAAGCTTGATCGGCTTGTCAGCATTTTTAGGAACTTGCGTTTCCTTCATTTGCTCTTTCTTCTTCTCAGCTTCTCTTTCTACTGTTTTTTTACTTTTTCCAATTTTACCTGACCTCTTGTCATCATTGTACTTAACCCCATGTTTGTCCAACTTCACTGTTAAGAATCTCATGATTCTTTCGTCTCTTCTGAAGGCGAGCTCCATTAGAGGTACGATCTTTCCAGTTTCTGTCTCGAACTGTAAAGTGTGATAAATCCCGGAATTTTTCTTGTTGATAGGGTATGCGAGTTGTTTCAAACCTAGTGCATCAGAATGAGTTATTTTACATCCTTCGCCAGTGATTAATTCACTGTAGCTTTGAACTGTCTTTTTAATTTCATCACCTGACAGCACGGGATCGGCGATAAAAGTCACTTCGTAATTTAGCATTTAAGCAATTAAAAGTTAGTTAATTAATGTGTTTCTTTTCTTCAAAAGGACTGCAAAGATAGCGATTTATCTCTAAATATCAAGTGCCTGCAGTTCATTGCTTTATTCGATGCTATTTACTCTGCATATGCCCTACTGCCTCACTAAAGCGATCGGCATTTCCGGATCAAAATTTCCGATGAGATCTGGATGCTGCTTATTGGCCGTATACTCGTTTACATTGTACTCTATATAGTTATACAACTCACTTACCGAGACGATCTGATCACTATTTGTATTGGCCTCTCCTTTTAAGCCTCTGATAAGAAAATGGCTAAAAACACCTTGGCGTAAGCCTGAGTATTCCAGTGATACTTCTTCTGTTTTGGAAGAAAGGAGCAATGCCGTGCCTGATTCTGTGACATCTAGAGCACTATAATAGTTGTCTAGGTCCTGATTTATCCCTCTAGATGCATACAAGCTACCCGAGTGGCAGGCATCTGCGATGCATATTTTATGTTTTGCCCGACTATTGTCGAAAATCGTCATGATGTCTTTATGAGCGATCGTATTATTAAAACCATCATAATCATGTGGCACAAAAGATCCATCTAAGCCATGTCCAGAGTAGTACATTATCACTACGTCGTTTTCATCTGCTTTGCGATAGAGCTGTTCCATTTTAGTTAAGATATTACGCTTAGAAGCAGCATCATCGATCAGTAGTGTGATCTGCTCATCAGGAATAGCCCCACCCTCTGGGCTCTTTAAAAAAGCATAAAACTGATAGGCATCATCATCCGTGTATTTTAAAGACTGCATGTGATTGTAGTCCGCAATTCCTACAACTAATGCATATATTTTTACCTCTTCTGTATTTTGTACAGGCACATATTTCTCTTTTTTGATGATCCTAGAATCACTATTTACGGCCTTCCCTGGTCTGCCATACACCCAGTCTGTGGCATATTTATAGCCATTAGTAAAGTGCATCAGCCCAAAACCATGAGGCATATGATCTTTCCATCCTCCGGTATATATATCACCACTGGCATAATATACCGTTCCTTCTCCTTCTGGTTTCCCGTTTACCATCTGACCTACGTATCGTGTACCATCGTAATACATATATTCAGAGAGAATAGCTCCTTTGGGTTTATTTATGGGTCGCTTTAATGGCTTCAAGTCCCTACGTACACCGAGGTCCTTAGTCCCATCATTCCGGGCGGCGGTTTTTGCTGCCTTCTGTCGTTTTCCTTCTATCCATACGGCTTCTATAGACTTTCCAGATGCCCACTGGAACATGCCCTCACCATGTTTTTTATTGGATTTCCATCCGCCATAGTAAAAGTCTCCATTCTTATATTCCATGCGACCGATTCCGTCCATCTTACTATTGACTATATCCCCTTCGTACCGATTTCCGTTTTTAAAGTAGAGCTTACCTTTGCCATTAGGCACATTATCTATGAATGTCCCGACGTATCTATCTCCTGAGGCATACAATAATCTACCCTTTCCGTTAAGCTTATTGGCCACAAACTGGCCTTCGTAAGTATTTCCATTATTACGAATAAATTTTCCTCCTCCTTCTTTTTTATTATCGACCCATTGCCCAGTATAGATATCACCGGAGGCATATTTCATAGTCCCTTTTCCATACAGTTGTCCACCTCTGAACTCACCGAAATATATCGAACCGTTTTCGAACTTATAACGGCCTTTTCCGCTAGCACAATCGCCGTGTAGACATTGGCTGAAGCCAATGATAGGAAGGAGGATAAATAGAAGAATACTGACATCTCTCATGATTCAAGCTTTTATTATGTGATAAAAATGAATGCAATAAGTAATGTCTCATCATAGATTTCCTTTTAGAAAGTAAGGGTATAAACAGTTTATTTTCCGTTCTTAGTATATGTTTTCAAATTAATTAAATCATAAAATAAGATTATATGAAAAAGATGTTGTTATTACTCTTTATCGGAAGCTGTATCATCAGCTGTAAAAAAGGAGGCGAGCCTACCCTAGTTACAGAGGATGGATCTGCCTATTTTGGAGCTAAGATCGATGCAAAAAATGCCATGAGCTACGACGATCTATTGGTCGAACTCAATGGAAAAGATACCGTGCAAGCCAAGGTCATGGGCAATATCGATGGGGTATGTCAGGTAAAAGGATGCTGGATGAACATCGTCTCAGATAATAAGGATGCTGAGTCTATGTTTGTAAAATTTAAAGATTACGGATTTTTTATGCCATTAGATGCCACTGGAAAAAAAGCAGTAATGAGAGGAAAAGCATACAGAGAGGTAACTTCTGTAGATGAGCTGAGACATTATGCAGAGGACGAAGGACAGACTGCTGAAGAAATTGCAAAAATTACTGAACCGCTAGAAGAGCTAAAGTTCTTAGCCGATGGTGTGGTATTACTTCCTACGTCTAAATAAAGAAAACAGAACTGGTGCTTTAAAATTAAAGAAACGATAAGATCATTTAAAACAATTATCTCCGAGATGGGATAAGCACAAAAAAAAAGCTAGCGTTCAGTTTGCACCTCCCGCTAGCCCATCATTATAGAACAACTACCATAAAGATAGAATATTATTTAGAAAGTATTTGTAGAAATGGCTAAAATAAATTTGTCTAATACACGACATTTTTAAATCTCTGAAGAATACTTCAAGGTAAAGATGAAATCCATCTATTTTATTGCTGAAGTATATTTTTTATTATGTCGTCTATGGTCTATGGTCTATGGCTAAGAATCTATAGCAATACCATTAATCTAATCAGAATTAATTTTTCTAATAGAGATTACTCACACTGATATATGTATGTGTATATCCAGTGAAATAATTAAAAGAAAAAGAGGATAGAAAAGGAGAGATGAGATATGGACAAAAAAAAAGCTAGCGTTTAGTTTGCACCGCCCGCTAGCCCATCATTATAGAACAACTTCCACAAATATAGACTATAATTTAAAAAGGAGTCACATTTCTAAATGTTAAAATTTGTTTTTTTTTACAAATTGTCCAATATTAGTGAAAGATCGATATTCTCCTCAATTAACTGAATCGCTCTTCTCACTTTCCACGGAGTGTTTCGATTTATCTTTACTTCTATTCTAGAAATCTTTAAGACACTCCCATAAGTATC
>CALDEN010000328.1 GCA_937942405.1 uncultured Saprospiraceae bacterium | reverse complement strand
ACTTCTCCTGAAGTAGCTCCGTATAGACTTACATTTCCGATAATGATGTTTTCGTGCGGAACTATACTTGATTCTATCGATGGTTTTATAATTACTGTCCCTCCTGAAAGTCCTTTAGCTACGTAATCATTTGCTTCACCTAGTAGTTCAAAATGGATATTGTTAGCAAGGAAAGCACCGAAGCTCTGACCTGCTGACCCAGAGAAAACTGCTTTAATCGGTTTGTCTATTACGACTTGTTTATCAATAATGTGGTGAGATAACATAGCACCTACTGAACGGTCTGTGTTTTGAATATTAAAGGCCAACGGGTCTGCGTATTGAGATTCTTCCAGCTCTGCAATCATTTTTTTATCTAGAATATTTTCTATCTCGTGGTCTTGGTCGATTTGTTTGTGTGTCCCTACGTGATCTGCAACATGATTAAAGTATAAGATCGGAGTGAGATCGATTTTATTTATTTTCCAATTGTCTTTACCTACATTGGGCTTGAGCTGAAGGAGATATGGATGACCGACCATCTCGTTTACCGTTTTAAATCCGAGCTGTGCCATTATCTCACGGAACTCTTTAACTAAAAAAGTAAAGAATGTAACAATGTGATCTGGATCACCCGTAAACAGTTTTCTTAACTCTGGATTTTGAGTTGCGATACCTACAGGACATGTATTGAGATGGCATTTTCGCATCATAATGCATCCTTCTACTATTAAGGCTGCAGTACTAATTCCATACTCCTCGGCCCCTAAAAGCGTCGCAATAGCCAGATCCTTACCCGTCATTATCTTACCATCTGTCTGTAGGGTAACTCTATTTCTAAGATTATTCTTAACCAAGGTTTGATGAGCTTCTGCCAATCCCATTTCCCATGGCAATCCTGCATGACGAATAGAACTCAGCGGACTAGCTCCTGTCCCACCATCTGCTCCTGAGATCAGAATTGCGTCTGCTTTGGCTTTAGCTACACCTGCAGCTATGGTTCCTACGCCTGCTTCAGAAACAAGCTTGACGTTGATACGTGCTTTGGGGTTGGCGTTTTTAAGATCAAAGATTAACTGCTTTAAATCCTCAATCGAATAAATATCGTGATGCGGTGGTGGAGATATCAGTCCTACTCCCGGTGTACTATGTCGAACTCTTGCGATCCAGTCATCGACTTTAAATCCAGGTAATTGGCCTCCCTCTCCAGGCTTAGCTCCTTGTGCTACTTTTATCTGTATCTCCTCTGCCTGATTAAGGTATTCTATCGTTACCCCAAATCGTCCAGATGCTACCTGTTTTATTGCCGATCGTTCCCAGTCTCCGTTTTGCTTTTTTGCAAATCGTGCTGGATCTTCTCCTCCTTCGCCAGAATTACTTTTAGCCCCTATACGGTTCATGGCTATAGCCAATGTACTATGTGCCTCATGAGAAATAGATCCAAAAGACATCGCCCCAGTTGCAAATCGCTTGAGTATGTTTTCTACCGGTTCTACCTCAGACAGAGGTACAGATTGCCGTTTTTTGAATGTTAATAAATCACGTAGATTGATAATCGGAGTCTCATCACTCTGAAGTTTTGAAGTATACTTTTTAAACAACGAATAATCATTAAGCTGAGTGGACTTCTGCAATAAATGGATTACTTCTGGACTTAACAGGTGTTTTTCACCTTTGTTTTTCCAATGATAAACCCCTCCTGTCTCTAACAACTTTCTATTCTCATCTTTATACGCAATCGTGTGTCTTGTTAAGATTTCTTTTTCTAAGTCCTCAAAATCTAGTCCATCTAAACGACTAATTGTTCCTTTAAAGCATTTAGAAATTACTTCCTGTCCTAAGCCCAAAGATTCAAAAACTTGTGCTCCCTGATAAGACTGCATTGTGCTAATTCCCATTTTCGACAAGACCTTTAGCATCCCTTTGCAAACGGCTTTAATATAACTGTCTATATAATGTGTCAGCGGTTTAGTTGTATCCAATTGCCCCTTGTCATGAGCATTAGATATGGTATCATACGTGAGATATGGATATATACCACTAGCTCCATATCCGATGATCGTGGCAAAATGATGCGTTTCCCATGCATCGCTACTCTCTACGACTAATCCGGTTTTGGTACGTAGTCTTTTACTTACTAAGTGATGATGGATAGCACCGATGGCGATGAGACTAGGAATAGGAGCTATTTCTTTGCTTTCTTTACGATTAGAAATAATAAGAATTTTTGCCCCATTTTTTACCACGGATTCTGCTTCTTCACAGATTCTATTTACGGCATCTTCTAATTTTTCTTCCTCAGCTACATTAAAAGTGCTCTTTATAATGTGATGCTTAAAGCCTTCTTTTTCTAAAGCCTTAATTTTATACATATCTTCTCTAGACAAAATAGGTTTGGAGATATGCACCAGTCCGGCATGTTGAGGTGTCTCGTCTAAGATATTGCGAGATTCTCCTATTTTGGTAAACAAAGACATCACCAGTCTCTCTCTAATCGGATCGATCGGAGGATTACTTACCTGAGCAAAATACTGCTTGAAATAATTAGATATATGCTGAGGTTTCTCCGAAAGGATAGCTAGAGGTATATCCGCTCCCATAGACCCCAATGGTTCGGATCCCTTGCTAGCTAATGGTAGAATAATCATCTTGACGTCTTCCTCCGTAATACCATTAGAAACTTGTCGTGTACTTAGACGATATGGCTCTATGTTTTTAGGCACTAGTTCTGGAATAGCCATCTTACGGAGTTTGAGTCTATGCTTCTTAACCCACTCGTTATACGGTTGAGAAGAGTAA
>CALDEN010000327.1 GCA_937942405.1 uncultured Saprospiraceae bacterium | reverse complement strand
ATGCTGGAACATTGTTCCAACCGGTGACTCCGCTATCTGAACTTGCTGGACAGACCTCTCAGGGAATATGGAAAATACGTATCGAAGATAGAGATTCTGGAAATGGAGGTTCGCTCAGTGATGTTCAACTGGAAATATGTTCTAATGCATCTCTAGACCCTCCTGTGCTTGTAAATAATAATGTACTACAACTGCCACCAGCATCAGGACAAAAAATACTATTTGATAACTTACTGACTACAGATCCTGATAATACAAATGAAGAACTCATCTATACAATCGTAGACAGCCCTAAAGAAGGGAGTGTATATTTAGGAGGAACTGCTCTGGTAATCGGAGATACGTTTACACAACAAAACATAGATGCTGGACAAATGAGATATCGTCATGATCCTGCATCTACTGCTACAAGTGATGCATTCAGCTTTACGGTGATAGACGGTAATGGTGGATGGATCGGTATAACTGCGTTTAACATCGAGATAGACGAGAGTTTTACGTCTAGTGTAGAAGATATCGATGCCGTGGACTTCATCCATTTATATCCTAATCCTACTAAAGATGTGTTGATCATCGAATTGATGGATTTTGCAGGCAAAGACATGAACTTTACCCTTTACGATGTAGATGGTAAAAGGATAAATCAGACGACCATCTCTTCATTTAAAACCAGTATAGATGTGAGTGCATTAAGCTCAGGAATATACTTTGTAGAATTATCTGATGGAGATCGCCGATACCAAAAAAGAATACTAAAAATAGACTAGAAGTCTTTTTAAAAAGTTAATAAAGCCATCAGCCGCAATCAGGTTGATGGCTTTTTTGTTATACTGCCGATGACTAACCGATCACAGAGATATACCGCATTTGTTTTTATTGCCTTGGCCATAGTATGGGGTTCATCATTTATACTCATAAAAAAAGCGATAATCGGGTTCAGCCCTCTAGAAGTAGCCGCTCTAAGGATCAGTCTCTCCGCACTGGCATTCCTACCCTTTTTGATCAAATTTTGGAAAACGATAGACTGGTCTCAGTGGAAGTACTTCTTGCTCGTGGGTCTTACAGGCAGCGGGATTCCTGCATTTCTCTACCCCATCGGACAGACAGAAATCAGTAGCTCGATTGCTGGTATACTTAATAGTTGCACACCCATTTTTACATTCCTACTAGGCATTTTATTATTCCGATCTCAATTCGTAGCACTCAAATTTGTCGGAATCATAATCGGAATTATCGGTGCAGGGGTACTTATATTTTATGGAAAAGACCCTACTGATATCGGAGGTAATCCACTTTTCACCCTGTTTATCATAGGAGGTACGATTTGCTATGGACTCAATATAAACATCGTCAAAAGCATATTCCAAAATATAGATCCGCTCAAACTCAGTGCAGTATCTTTTTCTATGATCGGACCACCTGCTTTATTATTCTTACTCTTCAATGGCAGTTTTTCTAACATGGAATATAGCCCTGAGCTTATCCAGTCAGCCGGAGCGATTGTCTTTTTGTCCATATTTGGCACAGTAATATCCACTGTGCTCTTCTTTAAACTGGTACAAGGGACAAGTGCCGTCTTCGCATCATCGGTGGCTTACATCATACCTATAGTGGCTTTGTTTTGGGGCTTTCTCGACGGAGAATCTATCGGTCTAGTCCATTTACTCGGTATGGGGCTTATCCTGACAGGAGTATATCTGATACGTAAGAGTTAGTTTGGTTTTGGCTTAAGCCAAAGTGATCAAGTTATTTGAAAGTTTTAATATCTTGAAATATCATTCAGACTTCTGAACGGAAAACGCAATTCATGCTCATAAAAAATAGTGATATCAGTGACATCGATGTGATTTTTGAATATTACCGTGTAGCTACTGAATACATGAAATCCAAAAATCAAGTATTCTGGCCTGAGTTTCCTCGTGAATTAATTCGATCAGAAATTCAGGAAAATCGACAATGGAAAATAATCATCGATGATCAAATTGCATGTATATGGGCAACAACATTAAACGATGAAATGATCTGGGGAGAGAAAAATAGCGAGCCTTCCGTTTATATTCATCGCATAGCCACTAATCCTGATTTTCGTGGTCAAAATCTGGTAAAAAACATCGTCCACTGGGCAGACAAATATTGCATCCGTAACGAGCTGAAATACGTAAGACTAGACACCGTCGGATTGAATAAAGGATTGATAAATCATTATGGAAAATTCGGTTTTGACTTTTTAGGCACTCAAAAACTCGAAAACACTTCCGAATTACCAGCTCATTATGGTCAAGGAGATGTGTGTCTTTTTCAGAGAGAGGTAGAAAGATAATTTAAATAAAAAGCTCTTACTTATACAACTTAGCGTACTCGATATACCCTTTTGCAGTTCCTTGTATGTAGACTTGTGCCATCTCAGGAGAGATTTCTTTGATCGGTTTAGCAGGAATACCAGCGTACATCCATCCTGATTTTAAAACTTGGTTTGCGGTTACGACTGCCCCTGCAGCGACGATCACATCAGATTCGATTATGGTGTCATCTAATATAATGGCCCCCATACCTATCAGCACATTATCTCTAATCTGACAGCCATGTATGATCGCCCTATGTCCTATGGAAACATTATTCCCGATGATGGTATCTCCTCGCCCTGTCGAGCCATGCACCATGGTGAGGTCTTGGATATTTACATTATCACCGATGATGATCTTATTACAATCTCCTCGGATGACAGTATGGAACCAGATACTTCCATTTTTACCGATCTGTACATCACCCGTGATGACGGCGTTTTCTGCAACATAACAGCTCTCATCTATCGATGGGGATATGCCTCTAATTGCTTTTAGAAGTGCCATTGGTATTACTTAGTGGGGTCAAGGTGTACCCTTGGTCTTTTAATAAATTGATTACACCATTTTTACCACCCAAGTGTCCAGCTCCTACTGCAAAAAATACTTGCTTCACCTTCATCTTATCCATCATCAATGGAATCCAGTTTTTATTTCTACCATCTACGAGTATATCCTCGTAATCGCCCATCCCAGAATCATCATCAGAGATCATACTGACCATGGCATCTATGTTTTGGGTTTTGTAGATGTGTACCATTTCTGCAAGTTCAGAACCTCCTAAGTCTGCATTTTTGATGGATTCTACCAGCATCTGTGCTTGCTTATCATAGGGTATTTTATCGAATATACCCATCTGAAAAGCGATCGTCTCTAGTCCACTTACAGGTTTGCCAGATTTAGAAGCCATTTCAAAAAATTCAAATTCATAAGACTTCATGCTTCCGTTTTGTAATCCAGAAGGATCAAAATCTGTCGAAGCAAATACAGTCAAGAACATGGGCTTCATACGTTCAAACATAAAAAGCGGTAATCCCATTTTTTCAAAATGAGCAGAAACTACTTTATAATCTTCATCAGAGAGTAAATCTTTGAGGGATTTATCATCGTTCATAAATATGTCTTTGAGTAGTCCCATCTGACTAGTCATATCCGTCATCTCGTTCATATCTATCTCAAAGATGACTTCATCAGCTGCGTCGATGGCACTTAGCGTCCCTTTGGGCAAAAAATAGTCATCACTACCGATGATATGTATCGTACCATAGACATAGGAAGGCTCGGTCAATCCATTGCCAGAAACTTCCCATAGAAGAGCATTTTCTAATTCTATGGATGGTGCCATGCTACTCTCTTTTCCCTGGACGATGTCCTTTGTAGCGTTACATGCTATTTGGCTTAAGCCAAAAAATACGAGTAGACTTAAAAAAAGTGAATTCCTTAAACTCATTTTTGTTGATTATATATATGGTGCAAGATGATCCCTGCTGCTACAGACACGTTTAACGAATCCATTTTGTTAGACTGTTTTATTTTAAATGTAGTATCGGCATAATCGCTAGTCACCTTACTCACTCCTCTCTCCTCGGAACCCATCACTACCGCTATAGGGCCCTCGACTTTTATATCTTCTAGATAGTGCTCGCTATCCAGGCTACTTGCCAATACGGTCACCCCGAGACTCCCTAAATAAGATAGTGTATCCTCCATATCCTTTTCTTTACATACCGGAATATTGAGCAAAGCTCCAGCGGAGGTTTTTACAGCTACATCGTTTATTCTGGCATTTCCCTTGGCAAAAGTGATAATCATATCTACTCCGAATGCCAGTGCAGAACGACCGATCGCCCCAAAGTTACGGACATCCTCTACCCCATCCATCAGTAATAGTACGGGGTGTTTTTCAGACTCCAGTATCTCCGGTAACATAGTACGCAGATTTTGATACTTGAGCGGTGATAGGTAGGCAATAATTCCCTGATGGGTATGATTCCTGCTGACCTTGTTGAGTTTTTCTTGTGGTACTCGCTGAATAGAAATGCCATTTTCTTTAGCCTTATTACGTATCTCGACCTCGAACTCTCCACGAAGACTCTGAATGACCAAAATCTTATCAATTACGATTCCAGATTTAATGGCGTCTAAAACTGGCTTTCTTCCGAATATTATTTGGTCTTTTAATTCCACTTCACGTTTTTTTGTTTAAAATGTCCTGTAGACATATTTAGCGATACCCAAACTTAATTGAAATTATAGTGTTTGTCGTATATTACTTGTCTTATTTTATCTAACATAAAAACCTATCTATGCGTTTAAAATCTACACTTTGTTTTCTAATGGTAAGCTTGTTTTTCAGTGCATTTGCACAACAGCAAAATCCAGTAGATATCGCTCTACGAACATTAGAAGATAAATCGGAAGAATGGAACCTAAGCGAAAGCGATATAGAAGATCCGCTAATCTCAGATATGTATACTTCTAAGCATAATGGAGTGACCCATGTATATGTGCAGCAAAGTCATAAAGGGATTCCTATTAATGATGCCATCGCCGCAATCAATATTAAAGATGGAAAAATCCTTTATGCTACTTCTAAATTTATAGGAGATGCAAAAGGTAAAGTATCTACTACACAAGCTGGAATGACTGTAGAAGATGCCATTTTTACCGCTTTGAGCGAAATGAATGTACCGACCTCTCTCACTACTCTAAAAGTACAGAGTAGATCTAGCGAAAACAGTTATGTGTTTGCTCAACCAGATTTCAGTAATAGTGATGTAATCGCTAAGCTAGTATATCAACTAAATGAGGAAAACGAACTCGTACTTGTATGGGACTTTACGGTAGATATGAAAACTGATGCGGATTACTGGAGTGTACGAGCAGATGCTTCTACAGGTAAAATCATCAATAAGCACAACTATACAGTATACTGTAAACATGATAAGCATGGGTATAAAAACCAAAGCCATGACTGTGCAGCTCATAGTATCGTAGAGCACAAGCAGAGTTTTAAATCATCCGCTGCAGCGATTGCAATGGCAGATGCATCTTATAATGTTTTTGCACTGCCTATAGAGAGTCCGATCTATGGACCTCAGACGATCATAGAAGATCCAGCGATACCGAGCTCATCACCACAAGGATGGCATAGTACCGGGACAGATAACTACACGATTACAAGAGGGAACAATGTATGGGCATATGCCGATACCGATGGAAATGACATATCTGATGGAACAGAGCCAGATGGTGGCGATGATCTTATTTTTGATTTTCCATACGATAGTGAATTCGAGCCTACAGATCTTAATGGCTTTGCACACGTAAATCTATTCTACATGGTAAACATGATGCATGACATCTCATATGCGGTAGGATTTACAGAAGAAGCAGGAAATTTCCAACAAAATAACTTCGGACTAGGAGGTCTAGAAGGAGATTATGTTCAGGCTGAAGGCCAAGATGGAAGTGGTACAAACAATGCAAACTTTGCTACTCCACCAGATGGCGGAAACGGAAGGATGCAAATGTTCTTGTGGGATAACACAGGAGGATTACTAAGAATAAATGCCCCTAGTCAATTAGAAGGATTTTACGATTCTGGAACGGCAGACTTCGGTCCAGATATATCAGGTGCTGCTGTAGATATAGAGGCAGAATGTATCGTGGTAGATGATGACATGGGTGGCAACGGCGGTGCTGAAACTGATGCATGTTCTGAAGTACAAAATGACCTTACTGGCAAAATAGCCATCGTAGATAGAGGAAGCTGCTTCTTCTCAGAAAAAGCATACTATGCTCAGCAAGCAGGTGCTTTAGCAGTTCTTATATGTAACATACCTGGAGCGAGTACACCAGGGGATGATGGTAATGATCCATTCCCAATGGCAGGTGCTGACTTTGCCAATGAAGTAACGATCCCATCTTTAGGAGTCGGAAAATCTACTTGTGATGCGATAAAATTATCCTTAGCGGCTGAGATCCCTGTAATCGCACATATCAAAAATCATGATGTGGCTGGGCCGGATCTTCTAGATGGAGATTTTGATAATGGAATTATCGCTCATGAGTTCGGACACGGTATATCTACGCGACTTACTGGAGGTCCATCACAAGGATGTCTAGGTGGAGATGAGCAGATGGGAGAAGGATGGAGTGATTTCTTCTCACTGATCACGACTGTAGAGCCGGGCGATACTGGTGCAGATAAGAGAGGAATTGGAAATTTTGCAGCTGCACAAAATATCAA
>CALDEN010000326.1 GCA_937942405.1 uncultured Saprospiraceae bacterium | reverse complement strand
TCCGATCGCCAATCTGTACTTTTTCAAACTGCAATGGTATGAAAATGATCGGTATGGCTATTTGGCTTCGGTTTTTTTAAGTCTATTTATTGCTTTGGTTTTTTGTCATATTAAGAAAAAGTGGCTCAGACAGTCGTTCATATTTATCTATCTAGGTGTGATGGTGTATAGTAGTGGACAGACTTTAAAAGCTGCTTACAAAGCAGGGAATATGATGGAGGAGTTGGTCGATGATTTTGACTTCTATGATCGCTCCGATATTTTTATACTAGCCATTCCTGATAATATTAAAGGGCTGCAGATGTTTAGAGATTATTCTGGAAATTCACTGGCATTTGTAGAGACGCTATATCACTATACTGGGAGACAATACGAAGGTACGATGACAGAAATCGCTCAGATAAATGTTCTAAATTCCACAGATCGCATAGGAGTAGAACAGGTCGATAGTCTAAGCTTCAAAGTAAAAAATCCACAGAATGGCTCATGGTTTTGGAAAGATGGAATAGGGATGTCTAATTATGAAACTGACCAATATACGGTCACAAATCATGGCTGGTATTATCTATTAAAATTTAAAGAGCATAGGCCTAATCGGACTTTCCTATATTTTGATAATCTAAAGTGGAAAGAAGCGACCTTGGATTAAAGATCTCCCAGCTGAGGTCTTAGAATGATTTCTTCCATAACGGCCGACGGACTCATCTGGACGGCACTATATACTGCGATGGCGATGTCATGAGCCTGCATCAGTCTGGATTCCGGCAATTCTACACCGGCCCATGAATTAGACCAGGTAGCACCCGGTAGGATAGAGGTGACCTTTATGCCTTTGTCTTTTAATTCCTCTCTCAGTACCTTAGAAAAACCCAGCAAAGCAAACTTAGATATACTGTAAGAACCACCATTGGGGTAGGCGATCTTACTGGCAATAGAGCACATATTGAATATATGTCCTGATTGTTGAGTAATCATCTGAGGGATCACTTTCTGAGAAAGGTAATAAGCACTATAGAGATTGGTCTCGATCATTTTTTCTAATGAGCCAGCTTCTTCTTTATGTGTCTCTCCAGGTAGAAAGACCCCTGCGTTATTGACTAGAATATCTATACTATCTAGCTCGGAAATACAGTAATCACCTAGTGCCAGTGTAGTCATTTTATCACTTAGATCTCCCTCAAAAGTATGTATGTTCAGAGATGGATATTGTGATGATAGTTGCTCTTTTAGTTGATCCAGGTCAGATTGAGATCTCGAATTGAGTAAGAGATTTATACCATTTTGAGCAAATATTTTGGCTATAGCCAAACCTATCCCTTTTGTTGCACCTGTGATTATAGCGTTCATAGTATTCAATAAGTAGCCGAAATTAAGCTATTTTTGATCAAATTTTAATCGATTATTTAGTCTTCTACATAGTCATTATTTAAATATAATTAGTGAATTTTCTCTTTCATTTAGGTAGGTATGTTTCGTGGCATGGTCAGATTTTCAGTAAACCTGAAAACTGGAAAATGTACTATAAAGAAACGATCAGGCAGTTATATGATATAGGTATAGGCTCATTGTCTATTGTATTGATCATTTCGATATTTATCGGAGCGGTTACAGCGGTACAGTTTTTTTATCAGATGGATGGAACGATGATACCTCCGTATTATATAGGTTATATAGTAAGAGATATGACGATTATAGAGCTGGCTCCTACGTTTACTTGCCTAGTATTGGCAGGAAAAGTTGGGTCCAATATGGCTTCCGAGATCGGAGGTATGCGACAGAAAGAACACATCGATGCCATGGAAATCATGGGCGTAAATACAGCTGCTTATTTAGTACTGCCTAAGTTACTAGCGTCTCTGATCATTATTCCGATACTCGTAAGTGTGTCGGCTCTAGTCAGTAATGCCGGAGGATACCTGGCAAGTGTGCCGAGTGGGCTTTTTACTTCTGGAGAATATATACGTGGACTCAGATCCTTTTTTATCCCTTCGCATGTAACGATGATGTATGTAAAGGCCTTTTCATTTGCCTATATCATCACGTCTGTATCCTGTTATCAGGGTTATCATGTTAAAGGGGGAAGTGTAGAATTAGGAAAGGCAAGCACACAAGCGGTCGTTTATAGCTCGATACTTATTTTAATAGCAGATTACATCATAGCCGTACTACTCACAGGATGATCCGAGTTCAAAACATAAAGAAGTCATTTGACGATACGCAGGTTCTAAAAGGAATCGATTTTACCTTTGAAACCGGTAAGACTAATCTCATTATCGGTCGATCAGGAGCGGGAAAAACCGTATTGTTAAAAATACTGGTAGGACTTTTTAAACCTACCGAGGGACATGTTTTTTACCATGATCTAGATGTATGTTGCTTAAGTAAAAACGATTTAAGAGAGATCAGGAATGATGTAGGAATGCTTTTTCAGGGTAACGCTCTCTTTGATTCATTGACTATAGAAGAAAACATACGTTTCCCTTTAGATATGTTTACAAGGAAGACTTTAAAAGAAAAAAGGGCCAAAGTAGACGAGTGTCTAGAACGAGTGAGTCTAGCTGGAATCAATAATAAATTTCCGAGTGAGATTAGTGGAGGAATGCAGAAAAGGGTAGGAATAGCTCGAGCGATTGTATTAAATCCAAAGTACCTCTTCTGTGATGAGCCCAATTCTGGTCTAGATCCCAAAACTGCCATTACAATCGATGCTCTGATAAAGCAGATCACAACTGATAATAACATCACCACTGTGATCAATACCCATGATATGAACTCTGTAATGGAGATCGGCGAAAACATCTGCCTTCTACATCAAGGAAAGCTTGCATGGCAAGGAAATAAATCAGAGGTCCTAGAAAGTACAAATGAGACATTGCATAACTTTATTTTTGCATCTCCGTTTTTGAAACGTCTAAAGGATCGAGCCTTAGGTATTAAGAGCTAGCTAGTGCTTACTGAGCTACGCAGTTTAACCCTTCCATTAATTGTTTGGCATTTTCCTCAGATAAGGATTCTTCAATTAATTGGCCATTCTTCACGTAGCTGATCATTTTGATCATTTCTCTTTTAGCAGCATCTAGCTCATTGATGTTTCTATAGTTTTTACCAAAATAAATGGAATAATACCCTGAGTTATAACTAGAATCATTGGCAAAAGTCAATTTTTCTCCATTTTCTAAGGATAGGATGATTTCTCGATCTGTTTCCATTTTAAAATTTCGATCCATTGATTGTATTCTTAGGATAGAAACGGCTTGGTTTGCGACTTTCTGAAAGGTGACAATGAGTCCAGGTCTGGAGTTTTCAGATGGGGCTTGCTTAATATTGACGTCACAGGTTGATTTTGGCTCTTTAACAGATTTCATAGTTTTTGAGCTTTTTGAGTCGATAGCAGACCAAGTTCCATCTTCATACAATAAGACTTCTATACCCATTGGTGTTTTTGCCCTGATCTGAGCAGAACATAGCATAGGTAATAGAGTTAAGAGGCACAGTATGTACTTGCACATATATTTAAGGTATTGATGAGTTTATGCTAAGGGTATAAACTGTTTAAGACTTAGAGGCGTATTTAGTTCTCAGTACGCCTCAGTGTTAAAATTAACATTTAAAGAATAAAAAAAGCAAAAAAATAAGCCCAAGCTTGGAAGACTTGGGCTCTTTCGACTAAGGTCTTAAAATAAGAAAACTACGTCTTATATAAGCTTAGAACCTTGTAATACAAGGTCTTATGTTTTTACGAGAAATGTTTGGAGATTTCGGTTCTGATTATCTTCAAGTGGTATTTCTCAGATCTATGCATAAGATGCTATAGATTCGTAATACAAATATATGTATTATTTTAATATAAATAAAAACATTATGTAAGTATCTCTAAACCAATTTGTTAAAATTGAGTAAAAACTGTTATGAGATAATCTTTTAAGATCTGACATTTTCAGTAAATTTTTTAATAGTTTCGCAGTCTGCATTCGATTGCCCGGATGCTGGAATTGGTAGACAGGCATGGTTGAGGGCCATGTGTCCGTATGGGCGTGAGGGTTCGACTCCCTCTTCGGGCACTTTTACAAAGTTCAAATAGAGGATAAATTTCCATTTACATTAAATCATCAAGGTAGGTTGTCGAACTGCCTAGCACGTCCGAAAGGTACGCTTTCGGTAATCTTGTTAAATCAATTCCATTGATTTTCCTGCGGACCACAAGACTATCTCTTCGGGCACTTTTTATAAAGATCAAAAAAAGGATCAAATTTCCATTTAAATTAAATCATCAAGGTCGGTCGTCGAACCGCCTAGCACGTCCGAAAGGTATGCTTTCGGTAATCTTGTTAAATCAACTCCATTGATTTTCCTGCGGATCACAAGATTATCTCTTCGGGCACTTTTTTAAAGCTAATTCAGTTTTAATAATTCGCAAGTTCTCATAATCTATATCGGGGTTTCCAAACATTCAATGTAAATCCGATGTTTCGATAAATAGTCAGATTTATATTTCCTATTTTTAGCATCTTACTTCTTAGAACTTAAATCATACTATGCCTGAATTTGCCCACCTGCATTGTCATACTCAGTACTCCTTACTAGATGGGGCTACGGACATCAGTAAAATGATGGTAAAGGCCAAAGAAGATGGCCAAAAAGCAGTAGCCTTAACAGATCA
>CALDEN010000325.1 GCA_937942405.1 uncultured Saprospiraceae bacterium | reverse complement strand
TACGTCGTCATCTATATCCTGTTGTATATCTGTGGACAATAGCGAACCATTAGGAGTAGGGAGTATTGGTTCATCATTAATTAAATAAGAAAGTCCACATACTAAGTATTCGCCAGGAAGATACCCTGTCAAGTCTGCTGTGGCAGAAATATCTAAAACTACATCGGTAGCAAGGTCAGTGACTACATAGTAATATCCATAATCAGCTGGGTCAGGAACGGAGCCTGCATATGATGGTGCCGGACTAAACACTAAATCCGGATCTCCTTCACAAAAACTTTGATCAGCCAATGTCAACTCGCCGGCATCTGCATCACACGTTGCAAGACCACATGAACCAGCGTTAGCACAGCCTAGGCCTGAATCATCTGCAAAAACAATATACCAGTCGTTTAAAGTGCCTTCATCTCCTCCTATATCGTCTTCCATTTGCAACTCCCACGTCCCATTTATAGATCCAGTCAAGTCTTCTAAACATCCTAGATTTGGATAATAAGATCCAGAATAACTAGCCCCATCTTGCCATCCAGCACCGGTATCAAAAACATCTGGAAATCCTGAATCTGGGACTGCTGTTTGATCACAAGAGACAAAACATATTTGGAAGGAGATACCATCGTTAACTGAAATCCCTGTGTCTACCATCAAGGTGACAGAACTGCCATCTGGGGCAAATAATATAACCTCAAATTCTTCAATGGCATCGTGTATTAAATCTATACACACCTGACATACTTGCTGTCCACCGGTCCCTAACTCATCGTTGGTAGAGCCAGAAATATCTAAAAAACTGGATTCAAAACTATTACTAGGTACAAATATGGGACAGTCTGTACATTCGCATTGAGCGAAAAAGAAAAAGGGAATGCCCAAAAAAATGGAAGTTATTAGGGTTTTCACATCAAAGCTTTACTACTGTATGTTCAAAATAGGGAAAAAGTTGTGGCAATACCGTGATAATTGTGGATTTTAGTGCTTACTATTATGGCTAGTTAAATCCAATGAAATCTTTTACCCTCTCTAATAAGGAAAAGCTTAAAAGCCGAAAGTCGATCGATCGTCTGTTTGAAGAGGGTAAACATTTATCAGTGTATCCCGTAAAACAGGTATATATTATCCAAGAACTTCCAGAAGGTCAGAAGCCGAGCCTCTTTTCTGTATCTGTTCCTAAACGTAACTTCAAAAAGGCTGTAGATCGCAACAAAATTAAAAGGCTATTCAGAGAAGCCTATCGCCTTAACTGCCTAGATCTCAAAGAAGAGCTCACAAAACAGAAGAAACAGATCATGCTCATGTATATCTATGTGGGTCGAGAAATTCCCGATTATCACAAGCTGGAACAAAAGATCATCACCTTAATAGAACGGACCATTAAACGGATATAGGAAGTAATCTTAGCTGTTTAATCAAAGATTCTAAGGTTCCATTTTCTACTAATGCAGCCCCGCCACCCACTGTAAGGCGACGATGCCCACTCTTCTTCAAAACACTTAAAGATTTAAGACTCCTTACTGGCTTTAGATAAATTGCCATCTTTCAACCATAAAATAGCCTCATCATATCCCTTCAAGCCTCTGCCGACTATACTATGTACTGCGGCCTGTTCTACGTAGGAAAAGTGTCTGAACTCTTCCCGCTCATAGATATTACTGATGTGGACCTCTACCACTGGGCTAGATATAGAATGTATCGCATCCATAAGGGCGATCGAGGTATGAGTATAGCCTCCTGCATTTAAGATAATGCCGTCATGATCAAAACCTACGTAATGCAAGCGATCTATAAGTGCCCCTTCATAATTAGACTGGAAATAGGACAGATTGATATCCGGATATTCATTTTGTAGGGCATGGAAATACTCTTCAAACGACTTCTCTCCGTATATATCGGTCTGTCTCTGACCGAGCAGATTTAGATTGGGACCATTGATGATGATGATGTTTTTCATTTAGTACAATGAAGTCTTAATTGGCATGAATGGTCATGTATTTTATTCTTGCTACTTGGATCTCTTCCATGCTGATGTCATCTTCTTTTAATTCAGCAAAAGCATCTTCCATACTATCTGACTCTGCCTCTCCAAAGTAATCAAAGATCTCGTCCATGATTTCCTCATCGAGAATCTCCTCTAAAAAGTAATCGATATTGAGCTTAGTACCAGAATCTACGATGGCATTCATCTCCTCTAGTAACTTGGGCACATCCATCTTTACAGAATTGGCGATATCCTCAAAAGGCAGTTTACGATCTATCCCTTGGATAATGGCTACCTTGTTTTTTGATTTATTGGCTACTTGCTTGATGACCATATCCTCAGGTCTTTCTATGCCATTGGCCTCTACATAATCTTTAATGAGGGACATAAAAGGAATACCATATCTACGTGCTTTCCCTTGACTGACACCACTGATATTGAGCATGTCGTCTTCTGAGATTGGATAAAAAGTAGCCATATCCTTTAGCGATGGCTCTCCGAAAACGACCCAAGGCTGTACTTTATGCTTTTTAGATTCTGCTTTCCTCAGATCCATTAATTGCTTAAACAATACTTCGTCTAAGGCTGTGCCGGCCGTTGCTGAGGTCATAATATCGGCTTCTTTTACACTCGCGTAATCATGATTTAGAGCAATCTGAATACTGACTGGCTTTTTCATAAACGCCCTTCCTTCATGGGTGATCTTGAGCACACCGTATTCTTCTATTTCTTTTCTGAGATATCCTGCCAGCATGGTCTGTCTGATCAATGAGTGCCAGTATAAATCTTCTTGCTCCTTACCTCTACCAAACTGCTTATTTTCTGTAAAGCCAAAATCCTTCATCTCTCGACTATGATTCCCTCTGATAAACTCGATCAGTGGCTTAATTGTAAATTTTTCTTTAATGGCATCTACTGCCTCTAGAGCGATGAGTACCTCATTTTGTGCTTCTACTCGTTCTTTAGGATTTCTACAGTTATCGCACATTTTTTCACATCGCTCTTCATCGAACTGCTCACCGAAGTAGTGCAGTATTCCTTTTCGACGACATGACGGCGATTCTGAGTAGGCGACCACCTCTTCCATGAGCTGACCATGTAACTCACGTTCTGATACCGGCTTATCCTTATTAAATTTTTCTAGTTTCAGGATATCCTTATACGAGTAGAATGCATAACATTTACCCTCTAAGCCATCTCTTCCGGCTCTTCCTGTTTCTTGATAGTAATTTTCTAAACTCTTAGGAATATCATAGTGGATCACAAATCGCACATCTGGCTTATCGATCCCCATACCGAATGCAATCGTGGCTACGATCACATCGATGTCTTGCATAAGGAATTCTTCTTGGGTTTTAACTCGTCTCTTTTGATCTAGACCGGCATGATATGCCTTGGCGTTTATACCATTTACCTGCAGTATATTGGCAACCTCTTCTGTAGACTTTCTACTTAATACATAGACGATCCCAGATTTTCCTTTCATCGTACGTATAATCTGAACGATGGATTTCTGAGCCTGATCTAAGCTGGTTTTCGGACGGATCTCATAATACAGATTGGTTCTATTAAACGACGAAACGAAAACATTTCCATTAGAAATATCTAGATTCTTCTGTATATCTAACTGCACCTTTGGAGTAGCCGTAGCCGTCAGTGCAATTATCGGAATACCCTCTCCGATACTGTCGATCATATGCCTGATACGTCTATAGTTTGGTCGGAAGTCGTGTCCCCACTCAGAGATACAATGAGCCTCATCTACTGCTATAAAAGATATTTTGATCGTTTTAAAAAACTCAATCACATCCTCTCTATTGAGTGTTTCTGGAGCTACATAAAGGAGTTTTGTCTTCTTATTTACGAGGTCTTCTTTGACCTGAGTCAGCTGGCCTTTGTTGAGTGATGAGTTCATCACATGAGCTATACTGTCATCTTTTCCATATGATCGGATAGAGTCTACCTGATCTTTCATCAAGGCAATAAGTGGAGAGATTACGATTGCAGTTCCTTCCGACATTAGGGCGGGCAGCTGATAACACATCGACTTGCCACCACCTGTAGGCATGATCACAAAAGTGTTCGTTCCATCAAGTATACTTTGGATTATTTTTTCTTGCTCACCTCTGAACTCTTCAAAACCAAAATATTGCTTTAAAGCACTCCTTAATTCACTCATTATTTTTCTTTATAAATTTCCAACTTGCCGGATGGCATGTCAGAGCTAGAATTCTTTCTAAAATACGATAATTTTTAACCTTAGAGGGTGTTCTCTATTGATATTCAGCATGCAAATGTAGTCAATCGCTATTTATCATGCCATATTATTAGTGGCACTCCCTTGTCATAAGGAATGAATTAAGCAAGAACAATAATTCCAAGAAAAATTTCCTCGATACCAGATCTAGTCCTCTTCTATATATACCATCTCAAATCTAGGTTTAAAAGAATGGATATCGGCGAGAGCTACATCGGTTTTCCAGGATTCAGGAATGGATTCTTTTGTGAGTAGACAGCCTTCTCTTATGTAGGGAAAAATTTGATTATAAGTAGCTACTTTATTTTTATCGATGCGGCGATTTACATGAGATCGATTTATCTGATCGGGATGATCTATACCCGTTGCAGCCATCAATTCCACAAAAGACTTTACCGTCTCTCTGTGATAATTAGCGACTCTGAATTTCTTATCATTGACATCTAAGCCTTTCATCAAACTAGGGTCCTGTGTAGCTACTCCTGTAGGACAGGTATTGTGATTACACTCGAGAGCTTGGATACAACCGACTGCCATCATCATCGCTCTAGCAGAATAACAAGCATCCGCTCCTAGTGATATCGCTCTGAAAACATGGAACCCAGATACGATCTTACCTGAAGCAATAAGTGTGATCTCTTTTTTAAGATTAAAACCGATAAGTGTGTTGTACACAAAGGTCAATCCTTCAATAAAAGGCATCCCGACCGAGTTACTAAATTCTAATGGTGCTGCTCCAGTACCCCCTTCTCCCCCATCTACGGAGATAAAGTCTGGCGTTATACCTGTCTCGAGCATGGCTTTACAGATCGCTATAAACTCTGATTTATGTCCGACACATAATTTAAAACCTACAGGTTTACCTCCTGATAGTTCTTGGCACTTGCCTATAAACTGGATCAGTTCCATCGGGGTCTTAAATGCCTTATGATATGGTGGAGATAATACAGATTTATAGGGTTCTATATTTCTGATTTTGGCAATTTCTGGAGTCGCTTTTTTGGCTGGTAAGATTCCGCCATGACCTGGTTTTGCACCTTGAGATAATTTTATCTCGATCATTTTTACATTGGGCTTATTAGTTCGTTCTGCATAGAGTTCCTCAGAGAAATTTCCGTCTGCTGTTCTACAACCAAAGTATCCCGTTCCGATCTGATAAATAAGATCTCCATTGTGCTTATCATGATGTTCTGATATACCACCCTCGCCAGTATTCTGAGCAAACTCTCCGATAGAAGCTCCACCATTGAGTGCCATCACTGCATTTTTACTCAATGAACCAAAACTCATCGCTGATACATTAAATATGCTGAGATTATAGGGTTGTTTGCAGTTTTTACCCCCGACCAGAACTTTGGGGTGCTCTTCTAAGTCATGGTGATCCAGTGCTCCGATGCTATGGTTTATCCACTCATAGCCGTCATTATAGGTGTCTATCTGTGTTCCAAAAGGGGTCGTATCATTGACCATCTTAGATCGCTGATAGACGATATTGCGATCGAGACGATTAAATGGTCTTCCATCCGTATCTGGTTCGATAAAGTACTGATATAATTTTGGCCTCAGCCATTCCGCAGCATACCTAGATCTTCCGAGTATCGGGAAGTTTCTGAGTATGGCTTTTTTCTTCTGGAAAGCATCATAAATGGCGAGCATAAATATAGGAGCCGTAAGGATAAGCGTCCACCAATAACCACCCGAAATAAAGAGGCCGGCTAGGATCGAACCGATCACCATTGCCAAACTTCCTAAGATAACTAGTACTCTCATATCATAATATTAAAACATTAAACTAAGATGAAAAAACATATTACAATTTTCTTTAATATCTTAGAGGGATGGAATGGAATTCTGCCATCAACGGATTTAAAGCATATCTCATGCTCGAACGGTCATTATCGGAGAACTCCATCATGGCATATGAAGATGATGTACTCAAGTTGCATCAGTATTTCCAAACGCTAGATAATCCTAAAAATCCCATCGAAGTAGTCTATGAAGATCTAGAGGGCTTTTTACATTTTATAAGTGATCTAGGACTAGGTGCTCGTACACAAGCTCGAATTATCTCAGGCATCAAGTCTTTCTATAAATATCTACTTCTCGAAGATGTCATAAATGACTCACCGACAGAACTACTAGAAGGGCCTAAATTGCCTAGAAAAATTCCCGATGTACTCAGCTACGATGAGATTACAGCAGTCATGGCGACCATAGATGTCAGTACGGCTCATGGCCAAAGAAATAGAGCAATGCTAGAAACACTCTATGCATGCGGTTTACGTGTTACCGAGCTCATAACCCTCAAACTCAGTCATTACTTCGATGATGTCGGATATGTCAAAGTACTCGGTAAAAACAATAAAGAACGGATCGTCCCCATCGGATCAGAAGCCATGAAGCAGATCGGATTTTACGTAGAAGGATACCGCAATCATATGGACAACATCCATTCTGACCACAACGACTTCCTGTTTCTCAATCGCAGAGGGAAACACCTGTCTCGGATCATGGTTTTTAATGTCATAAAAGAGGCTGTCGCCAAAGCAGGAATAGATAAATCCATCAGCCCCCATACATTCAGACACTCGTTTGCTACCCATCTCGTAGAAGGTGGTGCAGATCTCAGAGCGGTACAAGAAATGCTCGGGCATGAGTCCATCACCACTACAGAAATATATACCCATCTAGATACCGCATACCTCAGAAACACGATTATGAATTGCCATCCTCGCAACAAAAGCAGGGAATCATACGTATATTCTTAGATGTTTAAGACTACGAACTACTTCATACTACTCTGCTTAGCCATACTATTTTGGTCTTGTGCTACACAGGGAACCCTCACAGGAGGAGATGAGGATGAAGATCCACCTGTTCTCGAGATAGAAAAATCTACCCCAAATTTTCAAACCAATTTCAGTCCGAGCAAATTTGAGCTATTCTTCGACGAATTTATAGAAGTAAAAAACACAATTAAAGAAGTAGGAATATCACCCCCTCTTAACGGTATACCCAAAATAAGCTCCAAAGGGAAAAAGCTCGTTTTTGAATTTCCCGAAGAGGAGGTCCTAAAAGAAGATGTAACCTATACCATCAATTTTGGTGATGCCATCAAGGACTATCATGAAGGAAATATTTTAAAGAATTTCAAATTCGTGTTTGCCACAGGAGATAAAATAGATTCGCTTTCAATAAGTGGAACAGTAAAAGACGCTTACTCTAGTGAGCCCATAGAAGATGCTCTAGTGATGTTATATGATATGCCATCGGATACACTCGTCTATACTGAACGACCACTATACTATGCAAAAACAGATAAAACGGGCAATTTTTCTATCAGCAACATAAAGCAAGCCCAGTTTACGATATATGCCATCACCGACGACAATCTCAACTATAAATGGGACCAGTT
>CALDEN010000324.1 GCA_937942405.1 uncultured Saprospiraceae bacterium | reverse complement strand
TAAAATGAAGAGAAGTATACTGTTTAGTTTTTTCAGCCTTTGTGTGTTCAGTGCTATGACACAGTCTACTGTCCTAGATAAAGTGATTACCAAAGTGGGAGGTGAGTTTGTTTTATTATCCGATGTAGAAGGACAGTATGCGTACATATCTCAGAGTGGCCAAGAAGTAGGTCAATCAGATAAATGCCAAATCCTAGAAGGCATCATCGCTCAAAAGCTTATGGTCTATCAGGCAAAACTAGATAGTATCTCTGTAACCCAAGAAGAGGTAGAAGCACAGCTAGACTTCCGTTTTGAGAATGTACTGAGACAGATGAATGGGGACGAAGCCTTTTTTAAAGAATACTATGGGGCTACCGTGGCAGAGATGAAAGATCGTATGAGAGATGATCAAGAAGAGCAAATCCTTGCGGAACGTATGCAAGCCTCACTGATACAGAAAGTACGTATTACGCCTAGTGATGTGCGAGATTTTTATAAAAGCATCCCGGATGACAGTCTACCCTACCTCAACTCAGAAGTAGAAGTCGGTGAAATCATCTTTGAACCTAAAGTAAACGATGTAGAAAGAGAGAAAGCACTCGATAAAATAAATGAAGTCCTCGAAGAACTCAATAATGGTGGTGACTTTGCAGAATTGGCCAAAAAATATAGTCAAGATCCTGGATCTGCCGCTAATGGCGGAGACTTGGGTTTTGCAAAGAGAGGCATCTTTGCCCCTGAATTTGAAGCAGCAGCTTTCAGCCTAGAGGAAAACGAAATCTCTGAGCCAGTGGAGACGATGTTTGGGTTTCATATCATTCAAAATCTGAAGCGTAGAGGAAATTATGTCAATGCTCGTCACATCCTCATCAAGCCTGCCATTACTTATGATGATATAGAACTGACCAAAAAACTTGCAGACTCCATACGTTTAGAAATCATGAATGACTCTATCAGGTTTGAGTATGCAGTAAAGAAATACTCTTTAGAAGATGCACCGAGTTACTCTAATAATGGTAAGATGAAAAATCCTGCTACCGGAAATAACTTTTTTGAAACGGCAGATCTTACTCCTGAGATCTACTTTGCCATCGAAGAGCTAGAAGTGGGAGGGATATCTGAGCCACTAGAATTAAACATGCCATCAGGTGAGACCGTATATAGACTGATCCAATTACAGTCCAAAACCAAGCCTCACAAAGCGAGTCTAGAGGAAGATTATGATCGTATCCAACGATTTGCAAAAGAAAGTAAGAAGAACATCTATCTATCGGAATGGCTAGCAAAGAAGTATGACAATACGTATATCAAAGTAGACCCGATTTATGATTTCTGCCCTAACCTCGATCAATGGATCGATAAAGGAGAGGAGTAGCTGTCCCTAAACGCTACACGTTCCAATGCAATCAGTGATCATGTAGGTATTGAAATCCTCGCAGAGTAACACTGAGATCTTTTCATATTGTAATCGAGCCTTATCTAATATAGCTATCATCGCGGTAAAGATCATCGATTTATTAAAACCTTAGCTATTTCTCTATTTTCATTAGTGATAATCTGGATAAAGTATATACCTGAATGTGGAAAGTCCAATGGATATGTTCCTCGTATATTATCTATTCGATTTATCAAATTCCCCGCAGCATCTATGATCATAAGACTATAAGATTGATCATTCCCAGGAAGAATATGTACATTGCCCGTACTGGGATTAGGGAATAATTTATATTTAGTAAATTGACTTAATGTAGAGTCCCCAGTAAATGACGGCAGCCTATTGACGAGAATGTTCTGTGTCGTATTAGTAACGATGGGAGAATTAAAATCAAAGTAGATAAATGCAGTATTTTCTATAAGTGTACCATCTTCTAATCCTTCTAATGGATCGATTTGGTATTTGACAAAACCTTGACTTCGGGCCTCGTCCTCATCCTTAGGGGGCAAATCGATATCAGAAAATCGGAACACCACTTCCCTATTGTGATGTATAGTCGTACTCATGGGATAACTGCTCGCGATAATCTTTAAACTATTGATGTTTAATTTATCATCAATGGTATCTCTTAAGGTAACATTAGTGGCTTTATAATTTCCTTCATTCTGAAATCTGATCGTATAAATTAGAGCATCATCTAACAAGCTATATTCCTCTTTACTTGGACCGATGGACTCTGCTAACTTATCGTTGGGATCATAGGCACAGAGAAATTTTTCGTCACTCGAAATCTCTTGTACTAGGTTATTATACTTCAGCTCTCCGATAAACGGAAGAAATACGTCATCAATACTCCCATGGATTTCTACAATATCCTCAAACCCTGGACCTACTAAGGACACGAAAAACATCTTCTGTTCTTGAAATCCCAAATCTGTAAATTCAAAAGTAACGCTGCTACTACCCAGGCCGCTAATGGAGCTTGGCTGGGTACTACTGGCTTTAAGATCATACGGCAAATTAATGGTAAGCTCTCCGTCTAATCGCTCCCAATTCCTATTTTTTATACTTATCCATAATGGTATATCAAAGAGGCAAACTAAAGGGCCTACAGTTAAATCTACCTCTACAAAATCATCTTCTACCTCCTTCCACAGTCCGCAATTAAGATCTACTAAGTCTTCCCCCTCAAATATCGTATCCAGCACTGCAGAACTGGTAAACTCAAAATCTTCTTCTTTTAAAAATTCCAATCTGCATTCCTGATCCTCGCTTATATAAAAAGAATAGTTTCCATTCTGATCTGTAATACTGGTAGTCTGCTCTGGCAATAATATCACCTTTTGCCCCGGCATACCTACATCTTCAGATAGATTATAGGTACCGGATAGATCAGAATCATAATATGTCTTTCCAAATACTCCATTTTTAAATTTATACTGGTCTCTTTTAAAAATCGTGATTCCCATCGAAACACTTAGCCATAAATCTCCATCAGGGTGAGGACATATATGATCTATTCTATTACTCGGAATAGCACTATTCATAATATGGATATGCTCAAAACCATAGCCGTTCCAATAAAATAATCCATTTGAATAGGTTGAGACATAAAAATTACCAATCTCATCTTGCCACATATCCGTTACAAATTCTGAGTCATCATTAGGAATTGAAAAATGCTCCCATTCTTCACCATCAAACTTATAAAATCCAAAGCCCTTAAAGACGTAAATATTTCCGTCCCTATCTCCCCTAGCTCCATTTACCCAAGAATCTAAAGGGGAGTTAGTAAAATTATGCTGTACAAATTCAACCCCATCATACACCACTAAGGCTTTACCTGCAGATATCAAAATATCGCCATTAGGTGATTCTTTAATTTCACGGATAGAGTGATTTCCCAAGATCTGGAATGGCTGACGGAACCATTCCCAGCTTTGACCATCAAATATGCCCATACCACTTTCAAAAGTACCGATATACAGCAGACCTTTACTATCGATACATATTGCTTGAATCCTATCGACATCGCTATTTAACACGAGGCTATCAACTAAAGATTTATCCTCGAATATATAAATGCGAGGAGACAATGAATTCCCACCTCGATGGGCAACGTATTGCCTACAATTAAATGGATGAATCGCCACCCCTTGCAAATCCCCATTTTGTCGATCTGGCAAAAGATCGGTGAGCCAAGCAGAAGAATCTGGGTGAAATATTTCAAATCGAGTTAAAGATGCCTGTACTAAATTTCCATTACAATCAAATTCCGGTTGATTATATCCTCCTGTTATCGTCAATCCGGAAATATTTATGTCATATTCTTCTATCACTCCATTTTCCAGACAATAAGCTATTCCGGCCTTAGAAATAGAATATCTCTCTGCAAACCACATGCGGTCTTGCTCATCAATGGTAATCAATTCTCTATTTGTTACTGGAATTTTATCTATTCCCAACTCCTCAAATGAAAAATCTTTCAACGTATTTCCATCAAATCTTAAATAACCTCTTTCATCATTTTCGACATAATCTATCCATAGATATTCTTTACCGACATGGATATCGAGTAATTCTTTATCGAATATATCTATCTTCTTCGTCCATAATCCATCTAAAACATAAATAGAACTGAGTAGATTATTATAAACAGTATTCACTCCTATTAATCTATCTTGTAAAACAAAGTATCTATCATCATCCATTATTCCTTTGGGTAAAGTGGGTAGTTGTACTTTATTGTTTTCTGCATCGATCTTATATAGTAACTCTTCGATTTGACAGTACATATTGTAATTACTATCATTACCTAGTGATTTAGTTTGATCTGGTAATATCCATTCTAGATCCTCGATTTTACCATCCACAAGTGACTTAAAATTTGTCTCCCCTAGAAATTCTGAATCGAACCATATATCTCCATCTGGTAATATCCTGAGATCCCTAGCCCATTTTAAAGTATCTAAATCAGCACCCAATCCGGTGCAGTATTGTTCCCATGCTTGCTCATCGTATAATGACTTACCACGTTTAAATCTCGCTACTCCTCCTTCGTAGAAAGTGATCCAGACATAGTCCTCATTATGTTCTAGAGACGATACACTATGACCTCTAAGCGGGCTATTCCATGACTGTAAATATGTTCTTTTACCAGTTTCTATATCAAACACATGTAAGGCCGTTGCTGCTGCAATCCACAATTCGTCTCCTATAATTTCTACATCATTCACTATAACATCTGAAGAATAGTATTTCCAGTTGCTCTGAGCATAAAGCAAAGTCGTAAATATGAAATACACTACTAAGGAAGAGACAGCGTTGTTCATGAGTCTATATTTGAGTTGTAAGATAATGCGAGGCCTTATTATACAATGTCTTCACTAACACAAAAAAGAATTATAAAACTAGATTTTGTCAATTTACGTAATAACTGGGCATAAACAGCTACAAGAAAAAACAATATCCTGCATTGTAAAAACCATAAATAGTGAAAGCCGTAAATCATTTGAAGTGGAAAATATTGGAAATCCGTATTTTCGCCACTAGGCAAAAAAAAAATGGTCGACCCGGTTTTCCCCCCAAGATCGACCACCATTAAGTATTCTCCTTAATAATCTGAACAATACCGTAGGTGCATAATCCTTGCCAACGATGCCAAAAACGCACCCGTGAAAAGGGTATTTTTCAATTGATATATTTTCGTCATATACAGAGAGCTATCTACCAACACATTACAGATATTTCTTTTCTGATACGTTGAAACTATCTTTGGCACGTTTGGTTAATAATGTATCCAGATTGTAGAAATATAACTCTACATTTAAATTAAATAGTAGCTCAATGAAGTCTTTTGTATTGATTATCAGCGTTTTAGCATGTTCCATGAGTCTTTTGGCACAGGAAGATTTATATGTCACCCTTGAACATGATGGAGAAAACAGAAATTTCTTGCTCTATCTCCCCTCTTCCTACTCTGATGTGGGACAGCCTATG
>CALDEN010000323.1 GCA_937942405.1 uncultured Saprospiraceae bacterium | reverse complement strand
AGGTTATTGTTTAATCTGCACGTTAGTTACCCCTAGCAAAAATACTAGTGCTCTGAATACTACATATAAACATTATGCGTACAGCAAATGAAGAATTATACTGCTGCATGAGTAAGTAAGAATGACCTATTTCCGATCTCTACTACTATTCTTATTGTTGCGAGAGGCTCCACCTGACCTTCCTTTACCGCCCGAGCGACCTTTTCCACCAGATCTACCTCGACCACCAGAACGTCCACCTCCACCTCTAGATTGAGGTTTAGGGTTCCATTTTGGACCTTCGCCTAATGAAGGATCCAGCGGAGCTTTGGTGATTTCCATCTCGATCAATCGTTCGATCTTATGGAATTTATACATATCTGCCTCATTGATCAATGTAATGGCAACTCCGGTCGTATCAGCTCTAGCCGTACGTCCTATTCTATGTACATAATCTTCTGCATCTCCAGGCACATCATAGTTGATCACTAGATTGATGTCTTTTATATCTATTCCTCTCGATAATACATCTGTAGCCACAATGATCCGAGTTTCTTTACTTCTGAACTTTCTAACCGCTGACTCCCTTTCTTTTTGATCTAAATCAGAAGAAACCGCTTGTACGGCTTTCTCCGTTTTACGTATGGCTCTCACGATATCGTTTACCTTCTTTTTTGTAGACGTAAATACGATGATGCTCTTATAATTAGGCTTATTACTGATCAGCTTACTGATCAATTCATTTTTTTGCTGATCATAGGTACAATAAGCCACTTGCAACACTCCTGCTGCTGGCTTAGATACCGCTATACTTATCTGTACTGGGTCAGTAAGCAAGCTGTTTGCAAATTTTTTGATCTTAGGTGGGAAAGTTGCACTAAATAGTAGTGTTTGCTTTTTCTTAGGTAGGAACGAATTGATCTTTTCGATATCCTCTACAAATCCCATGTCTAGCATACGGTCTGCCTCATCGAGTATAAAGAAGCCTACTTTTTGGAATTTAACATAGCCCATATTAAGATGAGAGATGAGCTTTCCCGGTGTAGCAACAATAATGTTTGCTCCTTTGGTCAATGCTTTTTTCTGATCATCAAATTCATGTCCGTCACCACCTCCATACACCGCTTTAGAAGTAATATCTACAAAATAGGAGAATGCTTGTATCTGCTGCTCAATTTGAAGAGCCAGCTCTCGAGTCGGTGCTAGTACTAAGCAGTCTATACTACCTGAAGGGTTGGAAGATATTAAATCCAAGACTGGCAGAATAAATGCAGCCGTTTTTCCGGTACCCGTTTGAGCACAGGCTAGTATATCTTTTCCTTTTAAAATTGCAGGGATTGCTTGTTCTTGTATCGGAGTTGCATTTTCAAACCCCATATATCCTAAAGCCTCTTGAAGCTTATTATTTAAACCCAGTTCTTTGAATGTCATTGCTACAAAGGTAATGAGAAATACCGTTTTCGCTCATTTGTCCCTTCATTTCTCCAATAAAGTATTCCTCTTCCGAAAATCGCCAAATGTCCGCTTTTAGTATTACCGTCACAAACAATAACTATATAAGTATCTATCTTTACTAAGCATTATAGCACAGAAGAGCCAAGAATATGAAGAAAACACTGATCCTAATTAGTCTGTTACTAGTAATAATAGGTACAATCTCTGCACAACCTCAACCCTGTGGTGCTACGCCTATTATGTCCAATAATTGTGCAGATGCTTGTGTTATATGTGACATCAATGGATATGTTGGGACCAATAATCTACAAGCAGGCGGTCAAGATATCGGAAATGTTTTTTGCAGCTGGCCTAACGACATGCACTTTATCGCATTTATCGCAGGGAGTACATCATTATCTGTGAGATTAGATGTATCTAATTGTACACAAGCAGGAAACCAGCAAAGTCTGGATATAGGCTTTTATGAAAGCTTAGATTGTCAAAATTTTATTCCTCTGGATGATTGTAGAGTAGATCTTGCAGGAGGTCAAAGTCATTTGTTTGAAATGGAAGGCCCATTGGTAGTAGGTCAGCATTATTATCTCATTATGGATGGTAGTAGTGGATCGATTTGCGATTGGACATTTACGGTAGAGGATGGTTCTACTCAAGTATCTGCTTTAGAGGCATCAGGCGAAATCAATATTCCAGCCGAAACATGTCCTAACTTGCCGACCACTATTGCCAATGATGGTCAGCTGGGTGCAGGGTTATATTACTGGTTTATCGATGGTATCGAACAATCTGTTACGACACAGTCTATCGATTATAACTTCCCATTTGATGGATCGTATGAGATATGTTGCGTTGCTGCTAATCCTTGTGATGAAGGTCCAGAAATATGTAAGACCATTAATGTTCGTACTCCTGAGACATTAGAGGTTAACGAGGTTTTATGTGATGGGGAATGCTTAGACTATAATGGTAAGCAATTTTGCGAGACGGGAATTTATCAAGAGACCGTTACTCTAGCTAATGGATGTGATAGTATAATCAACATCAATCTGGAAATACTCCCCCAGCCCATAAATGACGTAGACGTATGGATCTGTAATGACGCATTTTATTATATCGGCGATACAGGATACAACCAAACGGGTTCTTACTCTGGAATCGTTCTCACAGAAAACGATTGCGACAGTATCGTAAATTTAGAATTACTCGTGATCGAATGTGAGATCATCGTATCTCCGAGTCAGATCCCTGTAGTGTGCAATGGCACAAGCACTGGAACCTTAATCTTCTCTGTAGACCAAGGTGAGCTTCCGTTGACGTTTACCTATACCAATATAGAAGACACTTCCATAACGGGAACGGGAATGACCAATTTATTAGTCAATAATGAGATTCCAAATATACCGGCTGGAACATATTTTATTTTCGTACGAGATGAGTTTGGTAACGAGGGAGTTGAATCCATAGAGGTTACAGAGCCAGAAGTCTTAGAAATAAGTTTAAGCCCATCAGAAAACGGAGCCTTCAACCTCAGTTGTTTTGAATACTATGATGGAGCCAGTATGATGATGATTCCAGGAAACGATGGTGCCATTACCGCAAATTTAGAAGGTGGTAAATCTCCATATTCCTATCTATGGAGTGATGGACAAATGACTCAGACTGCAGATGGGTTGGAAGCAATAAACTATGAAGTAACGGTTACGGACGATGTAGGATGTAGTATTACAGCGAGTCTTCAATTAAGCTCTCCTGACCAACTACAATCTGTAGTAGATTTCAGAGATCCCACATGCGATGGCTTTGACACTGGAGAGATCGAAATATTAAATACCAGTGGAGGAACAGGCCCTTACAATTATGCACTGAACCAAACCAATAATTTTGATTCGCTCACACTTTTTACGGACTTACTGGAAGGTGATTATACAGTATTTGTAAGAGATAGTCTAGGTTGTGTAAGTAGTTTTATCGGAACCACTGTAGCTCCTGATATACCGACCATTACTTTTGATGATGATTTAGAAATAGAACTTTGTGATAGCATACGATTAAATCCGATACTCAACAATGCTGCAATTACAGTCATAGAATGGACAGAAGTAAATGGCAGCACATTGAGCTGTGTAGATTGCTTAACTCCATTCGCAAGCCCAGTAAATAATAATGAATATATACTTTCCGTCACCTCGGCAGATGATTGCTCTGCTACCGACTCCATCCGTGTAGATGTGAGTAAACGAAGAAGAGTATATGTCGCTAACATCTTTTCTCCCAACGGAGATGGTATAAATGATGCCTTTACGGTAAATGCCGGTTGTGAAGTAAGTATGATCACGAGATTTGGAATTTATGACCGATGGGGAAATTTAGTTTTTGAACGAGAAAACTTCATTCCTAATGATAATGCTCTGGGCTGGGATGGCCGATTAAATCGAAAAGAACTCCAACCAGGTGTATACTCTTGGCAAGCAAAAATCCTATTTATCGACGGTGAAGAGTTAGATCTATCCGAGCATTTTACTTTGGTTAAGTAACAAATCACGGATTATTAAGCATCTAGAATATTGCTGATAGGATGTGTGCATTCATTTACTGAGCATCCACTTACTTAAAGTAGTAGTTTACACTCCTAATCGTATATCAATTACCGAAAAATCATTTTCATGTAAATGGCCTTTAATTTTCCATAATGCCTTTTTGATGTGACTTATTTAAAAAAAAGCTACAACTCATCTTCACTTAAAACCACTAAAAAATCATCTTCCGTAATATGCAATACTTCATCTTTTGCAGGATTAAGCTTAACGCCAAAATTAGCTTCAGCATCATTACTTAGTTTTCCTGATCGATAACCTAGACATATTTCATCTCTTTTAAATGCTTGATTAATTACATCCACG